>DATJBR010000045.1:0-6117 GCA_035515255.1 Lysobacter sp.
GCGGCCGGCTCGCGCTGCTGCTGACCTCGGACGAGGAAGGCGATGCGATCGACGGGGTGCGGCGGGTGACGGAGCACTTCCGCGAACGCGGCGAGCGCATCGACTGGTGCATCACCGGCGAGCCGTCCTCCACGGCCCGGCTCGGCGACCTGTTGCGCGTCGGGCGCCGCGGCAGCCTGACCGGCACGTTGACCGTGCGCGGCGTGCAGGGACATGTCGCCTACCCGGACAAAGCCCGCAATCCAATCCATCAGGCACTGCCGGCACTGGCGGAATTGACGGCCCGTGAGTGGGATGCGGGCTACGAATCGTTCCCCCCGACCAGCCTGCAGATCAGCAACATCCACGCCGGTACCGGTGCCAGCAATGTGGTTCCGGGCGAGCTGCAGGTGGTGTTCAACCTGCGCTACAACCCGACCTGGAATGCCGATCAACTCGAACACGAGTGCGAGGCGATCCTGCGCGCGCACGGGCTGGACTATGCGATCCACTGGCACCGCAGCGGGGAGCCATTCCACACCCCGGAAGGCCCGTTGCGCGCCGCCGCCCGTGAGGTGCTGACCCATTTCTGCGGCCACGCTCCGGAGGAAAGCACCGGCGGCGGGACGTCCGATGCGCGCTTCATCGCGACCCTGGGCACCCAGTGCATCGAGATCGGGCCGATCAACGCGAGCATCCACCAGGTCGACGAGCACGTATCGGTGGCCGACCTGGAAGCCTTGCCCGGCCTGTATCTGGCTTTGATCGAACGGCTGTTGGGCTGACGCAGACCAGGTCAGTGCAGGGCATTACACCCGTAGGTGCGGCTTCAGCATCAGTGAGTTCGCGACTCACGTCGCTCCTACGGTCGCGCGCGTCCATCGACCGAAGCAACCGTAGGACAAGGGCGCAGTTTCCGAGAATCTCCGCACAGCCATCTACACCTGTAGGAGCGACGTGAGTCGTGACCCGTGCATCGACTCCCATGTTCGCCGGGGCATAGGCAATGCAGTGACCCGCGCCCCCGATCTGTGCTTTCGAGTCGCCGGGAACTACGGCACGGTCAATTCCGGCAACTCCAGCGACACCCACGACAGCGTGGCATCCCCGCCACCGCTCGGCATCGCGATCGCATCGCGGGCACGGACTTCGCTGATCAGCGCATCCGGAATACCGTGCGAGCGGTCGTAGCCGTACACGGTGATGACCGCTCCCGGCGTCGCCCGGAATTCGAACAGCGCACCCTCCTGCGGTAGACCGACCAGCGCCGCCTTGCGCCACGTGACCGGCTGCGCATGCCAGCGTGACGGTGCCAGCGGCTGTCCCTGCACGCGGATGCCGGCCACGTCGATGTCGCCCGGAAGCAGCAGGCCGGCTTCGTCGGCACCGCGTTGCGAATGCAGCCGGATCTGCACCCGGCGTTCGCCGTCCACGAGGACGTCCTGTTCGACCTGCAGCACGGGCGGCGCCAGCGCCGGACCGCGGATGCCGGGGAATCCCCGGCCCAGCCACGGTGCGATCCGTTCCGACGCCGTCGCAAAACCGGCCTCGCGCAGGAAGCCGGACGGCAGGGATGCATTGGGCTGCGCGAACAGGCGCACAGTCGTGCCGGTGCCGGCATAGATCAAGTTCATCGGGCGCGGCACGTCGGCATCGAAGGCCGGGCGAACCAGCGACGACACCGCGAGCACCAGCACGCCGGCGGTTGCAGCGATGCCGAGGACACGGCCCGGACAATCACCCAGCGCATTGAGCGCGGGCAGCAACGGCAGCAGGATCAGACCGGTGAGCAGGGTCGCGGCCGGCAGGCCGGGGTGACCGATCGCGCTGTAGCTGTCCGCTGCGTAGGGAAACCAGAGGCAAGCGGCGACCAGCGCGGCGACTCCTGCCCAGACGACCGGTCGCTTCGGCCAGAGATGTCCGCACACCGCGCCGGCGAGCAACGGCAGCAGGCCCAGATGACTCGCGCCGGGCATTGCCTTCACCACGAGCAAGGCAATGATTGCGAACGGCAGCAGGCTGGCGATGGCGAGTGCCACATTGCCGAAGCGGGATTGGCTCCAGCGTCCGAGGACGATGATGAGCGGCAACGCCGACAGCACGAAGGCCGCGGTCAGCACGCCGCCTTGCGCGGTCCAGGCGGCCGGCATCGCCCCCAGTATCCGCAGCACGGCGTGCATTGCCCAACCGAGTCCGCCCAGCAACGCCAGGCCGACCAATACCGTCAGGCCGGCACCGGCCAATGCTGCGGTTTTCAGCGCCCCGGTGCGGGCCAGGCGCCAAGCCAGCGTGACCCATGCGAGCAGGCCCAGCACCAGCAGCGCCGGGTTCCAGACGGAAGACCAGCCGCCCATTACCGTGCCCAGCACGCCGAAGAACACCGCGTCGTGCGTGTCCTGCAGCGATGCAGGCGCCGTGGCGAACGCACGCGCCATCGCCAGCGCGTTGTCGCCGTGCTGCTGCAAGGAGCCGGGGTCGAGGTGGGCGATATCGTCCAGTGGCGTGTGGTACCGCGCCGCGCCGCGCGCCCAGGCGAAGTTGGTACCGGCCAGCCCCTCGCGCCGGTACACGGTGAAGTCGGTGTCGTTGGGCAGGGTCTGATAGATCTCGTAATCCAGCGATGAACCACCCGGCCGCGGCAGCAGGTGCCGGACGGCGGCAATCACCGCGGCGTTGCCCGGCTGGGTCTCGATCAGCAGGCTGGCACCGCCGGTGCCGCGCGCTTCCAGATTGATTGCGGTGGCGATGCGGGCGAATTCCGGCTCGCGCGCGAAGGCTTCCGCGCCGATCAGGCCCAGTTCCTCGCCGTCGTTGGCGAGCAGCCACACGTCGCGCGGCAACGGCGGACCGGCCAGCAGTGCGCGGGCCACCTCGATGATCGCCGCGACCCCGGCCCCGTCGTCGGAGGCGCCCGGCCCGGCCGCGACCGAGTCGTAATGGGCCGACAGCAACACCGCCTGCTCCGGATCTTTGCCGGTGATCTTCGCCACGATGTTGTCGACCGTCGCGCAGGTGCTGCCACCGCAAGCAAAACGGCGTTGTACTTCGACCGGTATCCCCAACTGCCCGAACTCGGCAACGATGCGATCGCGTACCGCCGCATTGGCTGCGCTGCCGGTCGGGTGGGGCGACTGGTCGCCGAGCAGGCGTTCCAACACCATCTTCGCCCGCGCGGCCGAGAACACCTCCGCCGGTGCCTCGAAGCCCGCGGGAGTGGGTGGCGTGCTGCCGCGCAGCGACAAGCCCGCCACCAGCACGAACAGCGCCAGCATGACGAGCGATGTCAGCCGCGCTTCCCTCGCGGGCGCTCCGGCCGCGGGAAATCCCGCGCCAGCGGATGGTGTCTCGTGCGGCATCGTCTTCCCCAGTGCCCGGCCGGAAACGGCCTGTCGATGATAGCCGCGGCCCCGGTCATGCAACGGGGATCAAGGTTGCTTCTGCCTCAGCGGTCGTCCTGCAATGCCTGCGGTGCTTGCGTGACGGGCAGGCCGTGTGCATTCCAGGCCTCGAAGCCACCGGCCAGCGGCCGGACATGCCTGAAACCACGATTCTTCAGTTGCCGGGCCAGCAACGCCGCCGACGCCTCGTTGGGGCAATCGCAGTAGATGATCACTTCCGGCTGCGCGGCCAGATCCAGTTCGGCGATGCTGGAGACCGCGATCGCACCGGGGATCCAGCCCGACAGCCGGCGCTGATCCGCCGGCCGCACGTCCAGCACCAGGGGGGCATTGCCGTTGCCCATCAACCGGTGCAGTTCGGTCGGGGAAATGCGCGCCATCTGGATCAGGCGGATGAAACGCTGCCGCTTCCAGACCTTGTGCAGGACGAATGCGGTGATCGCGACCAGCAGCAGGATCAGGCCGATCCGCCCGAGCGATTCCAGTTGCATCAGGACATCGTTGACCGCCTCGTGGAAGATCGCCCCGGTGGCGACCGCCACGCTCGCCCACAATGCCGCACCGATGCCGTCGTAAAAGCCGAAGCGGACCAGGCTGGTCCGGGTCTGGCCGGCCAGCGTGGTGGCCAGCGCGGCAAAGCCGGGGATGAATTTCGCGACGATCAGCGACGGCGCGCCCCATCGCGAATAGATGCGCTGGGTGGTGCCGACGCAGGAGTCCGGCGAAAGGGAGATGCGGCAGATGAAGCGGATCATCGGCCCGCCGAACCGGCGTCCGCAGGCATACCAGAGGGTGTCGGCGAGCACGGCGGCGACGGTGGCGACCAGCAGGATCGACCATGGGCTGTCGCCCGACTGCACGGCCATCGCGCTGGTCACGATAATGGGCGGATACGCCGGCACCGGAAGCCCGCCCTGGTCCAGCAGGGCGGCGAAGAACACGACCCACAGGCCGTAGTTCTCGATCAGGTGGATCAATGCATCCATGGTGCTTTCCGGGGCTCCGGTCGACGCAGGGGCGGGCCAATGACGGGCGCAAGACCCGATGCCTGTCTTGCGCCCGGTGACATGCCTGTTGCTGCGCTCAGGCTGGCGTCGCCACCCGTGTGTCCGACGCGGCTAGTGTCGGCTTGGCGGTGCGTGGATGCAGCGGGGCCAGCGCGCCGGTCCACTTGGCCAGCTCGTCCAGCATCTGCTGCGCGGAATGGTCGATCAGCTTGTTGGAAACGAATGCGCCTTGCTCGTCCAGCGACTGGCCGACCATCGGCACCGCAACGCCTTCAACCATCGGCATCATCTTCAGCGTGGTGACCAGCTGCTTGGCCATCTGCACCGCGCGCAGGCCGCCGGACACACCGCCGTAGCTGACGAAACCGCAGGCCTTGTAGTTCCACTCGCGGTAGACGTAGTTCAACGCGTTCACCAACGACGGCGGCGGATTGAAGTTGTATTCCGGGGTGACGAACACGAACGCGTCGGCCGCCGACACGCTGGCCGACCAGGCCTTGGTGTGGGCGTGCTCGTACTGCTGCATGGCCGGGTGGGCCGGCTCGTCGTAGATCGGCAGCTTGAAGTCCGCCAGATCGACCAGCTTGACGTCGAACGTGCTGTGTCCGGCAGCGAAATCACTGAACCAGCGCGCGACGGCGGGACCGACACGGCCCGGACGGGTGCTGGAAATCACGACATGAAGTGTTGGTTTCAAGTGGGTGCTCCTTATGGGTGGTTGAGGTGGGGTGTTGAAGTGAAGCGTTGAAGCGGAAACGGGAGGCCGGCCCCGCTTGCGAGGGGCGCGACCGGGCTTGGGGCTCAGTCTGGCATCCGGCCGAAGCGGCCGCTGTTGAAGTCGTGGATGGCCTGGCGGATCTCAGCCTGGGTGTTCATCACGAACGGGCCGTGGCCGACGATCGGCTCGTCGATGGGCTCGCCGCTGAGCAGCAGGATGGTGGCGTCGCTGTTGGCCTCCAGCAGCACGTCGCTGCCGACGCGGTCGAGCATCACCATCTGCGCCTCGCGGGCGATCTGGCTGCCGTTGACCTGCACGGTGCCGCGCAGGACGATCAGCGCCGCGGTGTGGCCTTCGGGCAGCTCGAACGCCGTGGAATGACCCTGGCCCAGCCGCACGTCCCAGACGTTCATCGCGGTGAAGGTGCGCGCCGGACCGGCGTGGCCGGCGTATTCACCGGCGATCACCCGGACCTTGCCGGCGTCGCCGGCCAGCGGGACCGACGGGATGTCGGCATCCAGCAGGGTCTGGTAGCCCGGCGCGGCCATCTTGTCCTTCGCCGGCAGGTTGACCCACAGCTGCACCATCTCCAGCGTGCCGCCGGTGCGGGTGAAGTCGTGCGAGTGGAACTCCTCGTGCAGGATGCCGGAGGCGGCGGTCATCCACTGCACGTCGCCCGGGCCGATCTCGCCACCGGCACCGGTGGAATCGCGGTGCGCCACTTCGCCGTCATAGACGATGGTGACGGTCTCGAAGCCGCGATGCGGGTGCTGGCCGACGCCACGGCGGCCGTCGGTCGGGCTGAACTCCGCCGGGCCGGCGTGGTCCAGCAGCAGGAACGGGCTGAGCTGGCGGCCGTGGGTGTTGTAGGAGAACAGCGAACGGACCGGGAAGCCGTCGCCAACCCAGTGCGGGCGGGGGGCGCTGTAGAGGCCGCTGATCTTCTTCATGGGTCTGCTCCTTGGGCGGCGCGGGGTGCGCTGCGTTGGGACAGATGATGGATTCGGGACGATGG
>DATJBR010000046.1:0-2290 GCA_035515255.1 Lysobacter sp.
GCGGCGCTGCAGGACCGCGCCGCGCTGGGGTAGGCTGGCACGACGATGGCGAAAGATCCCCAGCCCGAGACCCTGTCGCTGTTCCCCTTGCCGACCGTGCTGTTGCCGGGCGCGACGCTCGGTTTGCGCGTGTTCGAGCCGCGCTATCTGGATCTGGTGCGCGAATGCGGCCGCAACAGCTGCGGGTTCGGCATCTGCCTGATTCTGGAAAATGACACCCTTGAAAACGACGCGCAAGGCGAGCCCGGCGTCCACGGTGCGGCGGCCGCCTACGGCACCGAGGCGCTGATCGAGGATTTCGGTACCGGCGACGATGGCCTGCTGACCTTGCAGGTGCGTGGCGCGCGCCGCTTCCACGTGAACCAGGTCCGGATCCGCGACAACGGTTTGCAGGTGGCCCGGATCACCTGGTGCGAGCCTGATCCGGTGGAGCCGCTGCGGCCCGAGCACGGCCTGTTGTCGACCCTGCTGCATGGCGTGATCGACCGGTTCGGCGGCGAGTACGCCAAGGCCGACGAGGCGCGGTTCGACGATGCCGCCTGGGTCGGCTGGCGGTTGGCGGAGTTGCTGCCACTGCTCGATCAGCAACGGCAGCAGTTGTTGCAGATCGATGATCCGCACGAGCGGCTGGATCACCTGCTGGCCTTGTTGCCCGACGAGCCCTGACCGGCGGGCCGATTGCGGCCTGCGATTGCCGGCCGGTGGTTATCGGTCTGTATGCGGCTCGACCCGCACCCGCAGCACCGGCACGCCGTTGAGCGGGTGCATTGCCTGGGTCGTCTCGAAGCCTGCCAGCGCGGTCCGCACCAGAGCGTGTGCGTGACCGTCGTGGGGCCTGGGCAACCACAGCACCGCCGCGCCCAGTGGCTTGCTCAGGTGCAGGGTCTGGGTAGTGCCCAGCCACAGTGGGGTACCGTCGGCCAGCGCGACCGGTGCGGGCCACAAGCGCAGTGCGTATTGATCGTCCGGCCCGGGTCCGGGATGCAGCATCAGCAGGGTTTCCGCGTGCGCGTCCAGGGTTGCCGGCAGTACCGCCTGGTCGGCGATGGGAGTGTCGTCGTCGAGCAGGCTGATCGTCGCGGTCCAGTCGGCCTGCGGTTGCACGCGCCAACCGGCGGCCTCCATCGCGGTCTCCAGCGACGCCAGCGGACCGGCGACCTGGATGTCCAGCGGCCACCGGCGGCGCGGGTCGTTTTCGTTGCGCTGCGCCGGCAGCTTCTCCCAGCCGTCGCGCCACCAGTCGTCGACGGCAATCTGCACGCTGGGCGGGGCTGGCTGGAACAACGCCAGCAGCCGTTCCGAGGCCGATGGTGCATGCCACAGCGCGGCAACCACGAAACTGCCATAGAACAGCGCCGCCAAGGGGCGCATCCAGAACGACCGCGCGACGTGGCTGCGGTAGGCGATGCCCAGGATCAGCAACCAGACCAGCCCGAACAAGGTGCCGCCGATCAGGTCGCTCAGCCAGTGCGCGCCCAGGTACAGGCGGGCGAAAGCGACCACGGCGGTGACCACGCCGGCCAGCAGGTAGGGCCAGACCCGTTTGCGGCCGGGCAGTTCGCGCGCGATCAGCACTGCGAAGAAGCCGAACACGATGGTGGTCATGGTGACCGCGACCGAGGGAAAGCCGAACCCGGCCGGCGCGGTCGAAGGTCGCGGCATGTCGACCACTGCTTCCAGCAGCGAGGTCAGCACCAGTCCGAACACCAGCGCCGCCAGCCAGTGCGCGGCGGCCATCCAGCGCCGGCGCCACAACAGGTACGCCGTCACAACGGCCGCCGCCGCGCCCAGCACCTGCGCATCGCCGACGCTGGCCAGGCCGGCCATCAGCCGATCGGCCAGCGGGTTGCGCAGGCTCCACATCAGGTCGTGCAGATGGTGATCCAGCGCCAGCGGCCCGCCGCTGGCCAGCAGGATCGCCAACAGGGTGAAGCAGACCCAGCTGATCGCCAGCAGGCACACCGCCAGCATCGCCAGCGACGCGGATTCGGGCCGGTTCGGATCCACCAGTGCACCGGCGTAGCGGCCCAGCCGGGGGTGGCGACGGGTCCATCGCAACAGGCGCGCCAATAGATGATCCGCGTTCTGCGCGAACCAGCGCCAGGTGTAGAGAACGCCCGCCCAGGCCAGTGCAATTGCGATCGCCAGGCCGCCCAGGGCGAGCGCGAGCCGGTCGGCCACCGCAGCGACTGCATCGTAGGAAGCGCCCAGCACCCAGCCGGGCGCGAGGAACAAGGCCGCCCAGGTGATGCTGGCGAACGCGCTGGGCAGGGCGTAACGGCGGATGGGC
>DATJBR010000047.1:0-2846 GCA_035515255.1 Lysobacter sp.
GGGATTTCCTCGGATCAAGCTCCCGGCCGGCAAACAGGACAACCCTGGCCCAGCTTGTGGCTCAGACCCGCAACAAGACGTTTACTAACCCGGTCCTCAAATAAGTAACATCTGCCGGATTTCGCTGTTTAAGACAGCATGGTGATCAAACGAGATTTTCGCACGCTGGCCCCAGCGACGCAGGCGGAGTTGCGCCGTATCGCGGTGGCGATGGTGAGAGCGGGTAAGACGCGGGTTGAAGCGGCCGCAACGGTGGGGGTGAACCGCCGATTTGTCGGTCAGTGGGTCAAAGTGGCGGCACAAGGCGGCGAGGCGGTCTTGGCGGGCCGGCGGCGGGGTCGTCGTCCGGGCGAGCAGAAAGCGCTGAGCGCGGCGCAGGAAGAGGGGTTGCGCTACCTAATCGCCCGCGGCTGTCCCGATCAGTTCGGTCTGTCGTTTGCGCTGTGGACGCGCCAAGCGGTGCGGGCGCTGATCGCACGCGAAACTGGGGTCTGGCTGACCCTGCCGGTGGTCGGCCGCTATCTGCGGGCCTGGGGTTTCACTGCCCAGCGGCCAGCGCGGCGAGCCACCGAGCGACAGGATGAGGCGGTTCGCGCATGGCTGGAGAACACCTACCCGGCGATTGCCCGCAAAGCCAAGGCGCACGGCTGTGAAATCCAGTGGGCCGACGAGACCGGCCTGTCCAGTCGGGCCAATTACGGCCGCAGTTTTGCCCCCAGAGGGCACACCCCGGTCATCCGGCGACCGGGCAAGCGCTTTTCGCAGTCGATGATTTCCAGCCTGACCAATCAGGGCAAGCTGCGTTTCATGATCTATGAGGGCGCCATCAAGGCGCCGATCTTTCTCAATTTCCTACAACGCCTGGTCCGCGAGGCCGCGCGCAAGCTGTTCGTGATCGTCGACAATCTGCCGGTCCATCGGGCGCACCGGGTCACCGCCTGGGTGCAGGACCATGCCGATCAGATCGAACTCTTCTACCTGCCGTCCCCGGCCTGCGCCGGGGCAGGCTTGTATGGGGCATTTGCATGTCAAGCCTCATCGCAGGATCCGAGGGGAGCTCGCCGTGGCGCGCGCAAGAGCGCGCTACACCCTTGTATTCGGCAGGTCCGTGCGGACCTCGACCATGATGCAGTGATGCGCATCGGTGGCGCAGCTCCGGGGCGGCAGGCCCATTCTCTAGGACGGCGTCGCAGCCATGCCTGCCTCGGGTCACCGCCGCCTCGGATCGTCATGAGCAGCGCCGAGACGGATTGTCGACGGCGCGCCCAATCTCGTTCGATAACCGGTTACCGTCAGAGCACCGCTTGGATCGCGGGGCGCAGCACCACGCCGTTCGGCAGCTCGCCGGTCGTCACGAGTTTCCACAAGGCGACGAGCAGCTTGCGGGCCAGCGCCACAATCATCGTCTTGCGGGTGGCGCCGCGCGCGTCAGCGGTGCGTGCCCGATACCATTGCGCCAGCGCGCTGTCCTTCTGGAACATCAGGAAGCGCCAGGCCAGCTGCAGCATGCCGCGGCGCACCCGGGCATTGCCCGCCCGGGCCAAGCCCTTTTCTCGCCGGCGGGCGCCGCTTTCCTCGGGCGATCCGGTCAGTCCGCCATAACGGGCCACGGCGCGGCGGTCGCGCAGCTTTCGCGAGAGTACTTCCTGGACCAGCATATCGGCCGTCTCGATGCCAATGCCGACGACGCGAGCCAGCAACAGGATCATCGGATGGCGAGCCTCATCGGGTTGCTGCCGCAGCCGTTCGAGGCGGGCGGCTTCAATCTCGCCGATTTGATCGTTGATCAAGCGCAGCCGGGCGAGATCGCGACGCAGCTCGGCCAGCGTGTTGGGCGGCAGCGGGGCGCCCTCGGGCGTGCGCAATTGTTCGAGCCGCTCGGCTGCCTTGCGCAGACCCGGCCTGATGCCGCGAATACCCAGCCGGGCCAGCGTGCTCTTCATCCGGTTGCCGATCCGCGTGCGCTCGCCGACCAAAGCCTCCCGTTCACGGCTCGGCCGTTTGGCGTCCTCCTCCGCAAGGCTGGCAATCGCCACCATCGTGCAGTGCCCGCGCTCGCCGCGCAGCCAGCCGAGAAACGCTCGTTGCAGCAGCGCGGCGTCCAAACGGTCGGTCTTCGCCCGGCGATGCTCGCGCGAGACCGCGATGCTGGTGGCGTGGATCACATGCGCCTCAATGCCGCGCTGTCGCAGCCATCTCGCCAGCCAAAAACCGTCGCGGCCGGCCTCAAAGGCCACCGTGATGCGGTCAATCGTGCATCCTGCCTTCGCGGCCTCGTCGCGCCAGCGATGCAGCAGCGCCAGCAGCATCCCCTCGCTCGCCTCCAGCTTCTTGGCCGGACGCCGCTCGACGCCCGGAATGATCGCGCCAACCAGCCAGCTCGACTGGCTCATCTCAACCACGGCAATCAGCGTGCTATCCTGGTCCAGAGCAGTGAGCGATCGGCTCAGGTCATTCGACTGCGGCATGGGGCACCTCCGTCGGTTGGTTCCAGCGACGAGGGTGCCGGATCCCCGCCGCTCGCCCCATAGCTTCTCTACGCGCCCGAGCACAATCCGGACGAATTCCTCAATAATGACCTCAAGCAGGCAATGGCGCGCCGTCGCACGCCACGGGACAAGGCGGCGCTCAAGTCCGGTCTGACCTCCTACATGCGCAGCCTGCAACGCTGTCCCGCCAAGGTGCGTGCCTTCTTCCAGGCCCCTACCGTCCGATATGCCGCGTGAAATTACAATGTTACGTATTTGCCGATCGGGTTAGTAATCGCAGGATCTCGTATCGTTCTCGATATTCTGCGCAACAAATTTCGGGAACGATGGCTTGCATTTCGCAGATAGCTTCATCTA
>DATJBR010000048.1:0-1780 GCA_035515255.1 Lysobacter sp.
TCTTCGGGCTCGGTTCCCGGCGGCAGCACATCGCCGTGGCGCTGCAGCTTGGCCACCAGATGACGTTGCCAACGCGCCACGTCCCAGCCCTCCCGCGCCGCGGCCAGACTGGCTTCCTCGTAGATCACCTCGACGCCGGCATCGGACAGCAGCACGTCGTCGAAACGATCCAGGACGTCCTCGGTCTGCGGGTCCAGTGCTACCAGCACCACTTTCGGAGCCGCCCCGACCAGTTGCGACAACGTCAGTTCGGTCGGGTCGGCCAGCAACACGCACTGCGCACCGGCCTGCTCGAGCACGCCGCGCAGGCGGTCGCACGCTACGCCCGGACGCGCCAGCAACGCGACTTTCAGGGCATCAGCCGTCATGGCGGCGTTCGATCCGGAGCAACTCGTAGACGTTGCGCATCAGTTCCGGCTCCTGGTACGGCTTGCCGAGGTAACGGTCGACACCGATATCCATCGCACGTTGACGGTGCTTGTCGCCGGTGCGCGAGGTGATCATCACGATCGGCACGTCCTTCAGGCGCGGGTCGGCCTTCATGTGGGTCGCCAGCTCGTAGCCATCCATCCGTGGCATCTCGATATCCAGCAGCATCAGGTCGGGCACGACATCGACCATGCGCTCCAGCGCATCGATACCGTCCTTCGCGGTGGCGACCTCGAAGTTGTGGCGCTCCAGCACGCGGCCGGTGACCTTGCGCATCGTCACCGAATCGTCGACCACCATCACCAACGGCACCGGCCGCGACTCGACCACCTCCACCGGCGCGGCGATATAACCGGCCGGCAGGGCCGCCTGGCGGCGCACCAGCGGGGCGATATCGAGGATCACCACCACGCGGCCGTCGCCCATGATGGTCGCACCGAAGATGCCCGGCATCGAGGCCACCTGCGGGCCGACCGGCTTGACCACGATCTCGCGGTTGCCGATGACTTGGTCGACCAGGATGGCCGCGTGCAGGTCGCCGGAGCGGATCAGCAATACCGGCATCTGCAGCTGGCCTTCGGCCTTCGCCGTGCCCTGCCCGACCAGTTGGCCGAGGTCGTGGACGACGTAATCGTCGCCGCCGTACGGGTAGACGGCATCGCGCGGATGGCCGTGCTGGTCGACCAGTTCCTCGCGGGCGATACGGCCGACACCGCGGACCGATGCGATCGGCACCGCGAAGCTGGTCTCGCCGATCTTGACGAACACCGCCTGGGTGACCGCCAGCGTCTGCGGCAGGCGCAGGATGAACGTCGTGCCCTTGCCCGGCTGCGACACGATGTCCAGCGTGCCGCCGAGCTGGCGGACCTCGCTGGCGACCACGTCCATGCCGACGCCGCGACCGGCCAGACGACTGACCGAATCGGCGGTGGAGAAGCCCGGCTCCAGGATCAATGCATCGAGCGCGAAATCGCTCAGCACCGCATCGCTGGTGACCAGTCCACGTTCCTCGCCACGACGACGGATCGCCGCGCGGTTGAGGCCGCGGCCGTCGTCGCCGACCTCCAGTACGACTTCGGAGCCTTCACGGCGGATCGCAATGCGGACCGTGCCCTCTTCGGGCTTGCCGGCCTGCACGCGCTCGACCGGGGTTTCCAGTCCGTGCGCGATCGCGTTGCGCAGCATGTGCTCCAGAGGCGCGGTCATGCGTTCCAGCACGTTGCGGTCGAGCTCGCCCTGCGAGCCGTCGAGCTTGAGCGCGACCTGCTTGCCCAGCTCGCCCGATGCCTGGCGGATGACCCGGCGCAGGCGCGGCAGCAGGCCGTCGAACGGCACCATGCGCGTGCGCATG
>DATJBR010000049.1:0-2059 GCA_035515255.1 Lysobacter sp.
CCTCAGCAGGGCCGAACTGGAAGGCTGGATCAAATGAGTGCGATCAAGTGAGCGCGATGAAGATGAGGTAGCCACCGCCATCGCAACGACAACGCCCCGCCACGCGGGGCGTTGTCGTATCCGGAATACGCACACAGTCAGAGGACTTACAGGCCCGCCGCGTGCCGCCACAATGCCCGTGTGAGCGGTGGCACCCGCCCCGCCAGGCCAAGCAGATGGCCACGCATCAAGGTCGGAACCACATCGTCGTTGGAGAACACCCGGTTGAGCGCTTCGAACGCATACGCGGACACGGCGCTGTCACTGAGCCGCTGGCGGTTCCAGCGCTCCAGCCGGTGCGGCGATCCCGGATCGGTGTCGCCACGTACGGGTTTGGCGAGGATGGCACGCAGGCCTGCGATATCGCGCAACCCCAGATTCACGCCCTGTCCCGCCAGCGGATGCACGGCATGCGCGGCGTCACCGACCAGAATCACCCGCCCGGCCCATTGGCTGTCTGCCAATTGCCGGCGCAACGGAAAGGCCGCACGCCGGGATACCGCCTGCAACGCTCCCAGCGGGCCGTCGAATGCCTGCGCCAACTCGCCTAGGAATGTCCGGTCATCGACCGCCAGCAGACGCACGGCCTCCTCCTCGGGGAGGCTCCATACGATCGAGCTGCGCGGCCGGCCGTCGTCCGCATCCGGAAACGGCAGGAAGGCCAGCGGCCCGCCCGGGAGAAAGCGCTGCCAGCAGGTCGCCTGGTGCGGCAATTCATGTTCGATGAAAGCAACCAGGCCGCGCTGGTGGTAGTCGTGCCGCGGCGCATCGATTCCCACCAACGCACGCAACCGCGAATCGGCCCCGTCGGCGGCGATCACCAAGCGAGTGACCAGGCGGACACCCGAAGCCAACTCGACCGTCACGCTGCCTTCGTCCGACGTTGGTCCCGTATCCAGGCCAACGACCCTGTCCGGGCAATACTGCTGCACGCCGGCCGCGATCGCCGCATGCCACAGTCGATCGATCAGCAACCCGTTCTCGACGATCCAGCCCAGCTCACACCGTCCCAACCGGTCGGCATCGAACGCAAGCTCGCCGCCGCCGGCCGCATCCCAGACCCGCATCGCCCGGTAAGGCTGCGTCCGGGCGGCGACGATGGCGTCCCAGACGCCGAGTTCCGCCAGCAGCGCGGCGTTGTCGGGCGCGAACGCAAACACGCGCAAGTCCGGCGTTTCACGCTGCCACTGCGCCGGCTCCCGGCCCTCGACCAGCGCCACCCGGAATCCCTGGCGGACGAAACCGAGTGCGGCGGCGGCACCCACCACGCCGGCGCCGACCACCACGACATCCAGCATTCCGCGCCGGCTCATGCGCGCAGGGCCGGCGGACGGCACAACGCCGGCACGTCGGCGCGGTAACCCAGCGCACCGGCGACGATTCCGGCCTGCAGCGACGGCAGATGATCGATCGCCAGCAGACCCACACTGCGCAACGGGCGCAACAGCGACGACGGATTGGCCGTCAACCGCGCCAGTCCGTCGGAGAACTCCAGCGTGCGTCGACGGTCCTCGCTGCGGCGCTCAACGTACCGGGCCAGCAGGCCAGCGTCTCCGCAATCCGCGGACGACTCCTGTCGCCGCGCCTTTTCGATCAGTTCCGCCAAAGTCAACGCGTCACGCAGTCCCAGATTGAATCCCTGCGCTCCCAGCGGATGGATGGTCTGGACCGCATTGCCGACCAGCACGGCGCGCGTCGCCGTGGTGCGGTCGGCCAGCACCCGGATCACGGGATAGGCGACGCGCGGACCGCAGGACAGGAAGCGGCCGGCGCGCCAGCCGAACGCCGCCTGCACGCGGGTGAGGAAACCGGCTTCGTCGAGCGCCGCCACCGCGTCGGCGTCTTCGCGCGCCACACCGTGGACGAGCCCGTAATGGCGATCGCCGCGCGGCAACAGCGCGGTCGGCCCGTTGTCGCCCAGCCGTTCGTAGGCGGTCCCATCGGGCGGCCGATCGGTCCGCAACCGGGTCACAAACAGCGTTTGCCGATAGTCGTGGCTGTGGATACCGATACCCAGTGC
>DATJBR010000050.1:0-5403 GCA_035515255.1 Lysobacter sp.
CTACGCCAAGCTGGAGTTCCTCAATCCCTCGGGCTCGATCAAGGCGCGCATCGCCAAGTACATGGTCGAACGGGCCGAGCAGGCCGGCCTGCTCAAGCCCGGCGACACGATCGTGGAGGCCACCAGTGGCAACACCGGCAACGCGCTGGCGATGGTCGCCGCGGTGAAGGGCTACCGGATGCTGGTGGTGATGCCCGAAGGGCTGTCCAGCGAGCGGGTGGCGATCTCGCGCGCCTATGGCGCGGAAGTGATCTTCTGCGGTGATTTCCATGTCAATGCCGCGTTGGAGAAAGCCCGGGAGCTTGGCGGGAAGCCCGGCCACTTCTGCCCCAGCCAGTTCGAATCGGAATGGAACGTCGAGGAAAACCGGGTGGTGCTGGGACCGGAAATCCTCGCCCAGCTGCCGTACGGCGTGCTGCCTGACGCGCTGGTGGCCGGGGTCGGTACCGGCGGCACCCTGATCGGCGTCGGCCAGGCGTTCCGCGCGGTCAATCCGCACGTGCGCCTGTTCGCGATGGAGCCGTCGGAGTCGTGCACGCTGCTGTGCGGCGAAGTCGCCCTGCACCAGATCGAGGGCATCTCCGACGGTTTCGTGCCGGGCATCTTCCAGCGCCACGGCGCGCTGGTGGACGAGGTGACCAGTGTGGCCAGCGCCGATGCGGTGGCGTCGATGCGCCAGCTCGCGCGCCGTCACGGACTGTTCTGCGGCCCCAGCTCCGGTGCCCACCTGCTGGCGGCGAAGCGCGTGCGTGAGCTGCATCCGGAGCTGAAAACCGTGGTGACCCTGTTCTGCGACAAGGGCGAGAAATACCTGCAGGACTACTTCATGGGCAGTGCCGCCCAGGACGACAGCGAATTGGCGGAACCCAGCCCGTTTGTCTGAGCGCCCCGTCCGGGTGCCATCGGCGGTGAGTGTCAGGCCGGTGCGCGCGGGACCGGATCGCGTCGCAGCTGATCCAGGTCAACCGTCCGGCGCGAATGCGCGCGGATGATGCAGGCCCGACCCCGGAGCATCCGCCATGACGACCCCTGCTACCCCCGACATCGTCAATGCCTACCCGTTCGACGCCCGCGGCATCGCCCGGCGGTTCCGCCACTCGGCGATCTTCGGCGCACTCGACGCGTTGCAGCCCGGCGAGGCGATGCGTTTCGTCAACGACCACGATCCCCTGCCATTGCTGGACCAGCTGCGTCAGCGTTTCGAGGACCGGCTGGTGATCGAGTACCGCCAGCGCGAGGTCGGCGCGATCGTGATCGACTTCATCGTGGTTGCCTGACCCATCCGGACACCCGCCGCTTCGACCGATGGCCTCATCAAACGCCGCCGGCAAACCCCAGCTGGCGCCAGGCTTCGAACACCACCACCGCGACCGTATTCGATAGGTTCACGCTGCGGTTGCCGGCCTGCATCGGCAGTCGCAGGCGCTGTTGCGGCGGGATCCTCTCCAGTACCTCCGGCGGCAGCCCGCTGGTCTCGCGGCCGAACAGGAAGGTGTCGCCGGGCCGGTACTGCGGCAGGTCGTGACGGGTGCTGCCGCGGGTGCTGAGCGCGAACACGCGCGGCGCGGCCTGGGCGGCCTCGGCGATGGCCACCAGCGCCGCGTCCAGGTCGTCGTGCACCTGCACGCGCGCGTACTCGTGGTAGTCCAGCCCGGCCCGTCGCAGCTGCTTGTCCTCCAGCGCGAACCCCAGCGGGCGCACCAGGTGCAGCTGCGCGCCGGTGTTCGCGCAAAGGCGGATCGCGTTGCCGGTATTGGGCGGGATTTCCGGCTGGAACAGGATGACATTGAACATCCGCCCATTGTAGGAGTTGGCCCGCGGCAGCAGCGGCGCGGGCACGCCCGGCTACCAGGCGATCGGCTGGCCGGCGGTGTCGAAAAAACCGCCGCTCCGGTCGGGCCCGGCGCGGTCGATCACCTCGAGCATTGCCGCCACCGCGTCGGCCGGGTCGGCATCGGCCTTCGGCCCGCCCATGTCGGTCCGCACCCAGCCCGGATGCAATGCCATCACCACGATGCCGCGCTCGGCAAGCGCATGGGCGAGCAGCACCGTCGCCATGTTCAAGGCGGCCTTGGCCATCGAGTAGCTGGGCGTGCGGAAGGCGGTCTTGCCCGCGATCGAGCCCAACACCGACGACAGGTTGGTGACGTGCGCGCCGTCGGCCAGCAACGGTGCCAGTGCCTGGGTCAGCAGGAACGGCCCGGCCGCGTTGGTGTGCCAGCTGTCATCCAGGCAGGTCGCGGTGACGCTGCCGAAACGCTCGCCCGCGTGCAGCACGCCTGCGTTGTTGATCAGCAGGTCGATGCGGTCGGGGGCGCCGTCGTGCATGGCGGTCAGGATCAGCGGCAGTTCGGCCAGCAGCGTCGCCTGCGACTTGGGCAGCGCGACATCCAGCTGCAGCACATGGAGGCGGCCGGGATGGTCGCCGGCCAGGGTGTTGAGCGCCAGCGCCTTGCCCGGTTGCCGGCAGGTGGAGATCACGCGGTCGCCGCGCGCCAGCAACTGGCGCACGAACTCCAGACCCATGCCGCGGTTGGCACCGGTCACCAGGCAATGACGGGGCGATGCAGGCCTCGACGCGTGACTCATGGCGACCTCCGGGGATGGGATGGTGGCAGATCGCCACGATAGGACCGGGCATGTTCCGGCACGGTCAAAGCTGATCCATGACGGTACTCCATGACCGTGGTCCCGCAGGACTTGTGACCTGGTGCCGACTGCCGGGCGGCCCGTTAAGATCACAGGCTGCCGCCCGCGCCGGGCGATCCATGCAACAAAAACAAGGAGTCGTTCATGTCCGCATTGTCCCGAGTCGAGGTTTCCGCGCGCGCGTTCCACGCCAGGGCGTCACACGCCGGTGCCTTCAGGCATGGCGCGCTGGCCTTGGGTCTTGCCGTGGCGCTCGGCGGTCTGGCTTTCGCGCCGACCAACGCGTACGCCGATACCGCCCCCGCCGTGGCCGCCAACCAGACCGCGGCCGGCGTGGATATCGCCTACGAGGAGTTCACCCTGCCCAACGGCCTGCGGGTGATCGTGCACGAGGATCGCAAGGCCCCGATCATCGCGGTCAACATCTGGTACCACGTCGGCAGCAAGGACGAACCGCGCGGCCGCACCGGTTTCGCCCACCTGTTCGAACACCTGATGTTCCAGGGCAGCGAGAACCACGCCGGCGAGTACTTCGACCCGTTTGAGCGGGTCGGTGCGACCGACATGAACGGCACGACCAATACCGACCGCACGAACTACTTCCAGAACGTCCCGACCACCGCGCTGGATACCGCGTTGTGGATGGAGTCCGACCGCATGGGACATCTGCTCGGCGCGATCGACCAGGCCAACCTGGACGAGCAGCGCGGGGTGGTGCAGAACGAGAAGCGCCAGGGCGAGAACCAGCCCTACGGCCAGGTCTGGACCAAGCTCAACCAGGCCCTGTATCCGGCCACCCATCCGTACCACCACAGCGTGATCGGCTCGATGGCCGATCTCGATGCGGCCTCGCTGGACGACGTCAAGAACTGGTTCCGCGCCTGGTACGGCCCGAACAACGCGGTGCTGGTACTGGCCGGTGACATTGACGTGGCGACGGCGAAGGAAAAAGTCGCCGAGTACTTCGGCTCGATCCCGGCCGGTCCCGACATGGCGCAGCCGGCGGTGGATGTCGCACAGCGTCCGGCGGACACGCGCGAGGTCATGCAGGACCGCGTGCCGCAGGCGCGCATCTACCGCGCCTGGAACGTCGCCCAGACCGGCACCACCGATGCCGACCAGCTGCACGTGCTGGCGCAGATCCTGGGTGGCAGCAGCACCTCGCGGCTGGAGAAGCGGCTGGTCCACGGCGACAAGCTGGTCGACAACGTCAGCGCCGGGGTCAGCGAATCGCAGCTGGGCTCCAACTTCCTGGTGTTCGCGACCGTCAAGGACGGCGTCGATCCGAAGAAAGTCGAGGCGATCATCGACGAAGAGCTTGCCCGCTTGCTGGCGAAAGGCCCCAGCGCCGAGGAGCTGGCCCAGGCCAAGACCGTGATCCGCGCCGGCTTCATCCGCGGCGTCGAGCGTATTGGCGGCTTCGGCGGCAAGGCCGATGCGCTGGCCAGCTGCGAGATCTTCACCGGCGATGCGGGCTGCTACCGCCAGAGCATGGCGACGGTGGCGGCGGCAACCCCGGCTGCGCTGCAGGCACAGGGCGCGAAATGGCTGGGCAAGGGCTCCCACACCCTGGTGGTGGTGCCCGGCGAGCGCATCGCGCTGGTCGAGGAGGCCGCGGTCGATCCGGCCGAGCTGGTGACGCCGCCGGTCGATCCGAAATACAGCGTGCTGCCGGCGACCGTCGACCGCAGCAAGGGCGTGCCGATGCCGGCCAGCTTCCCCGAGCTGAAGTTCCCGACCCTGCAGCGCGCGACGCTCAGCAACGGCACCAAGGTGATCCTGGCCGAGCGCCACGCGGTGCCGGTGGTGCAGTTCAACCTGATGTTCGACGGCGGCTTCAAGGCCGATGGCGGCGACAAGCTGGGTACCTCCAGCTTCGCGATGGGCATGCTCGACGACGGCGCCGGCAAGTACGACGCGCTGGGCTTTGCCGCCCGCGCCGAATCGCTGGGTGCCAACCTGGGCGCCGGGGCCTCGCTGGACGGCGGCAACGCCAGCCTGTCGGCACTGAAGGAGAATCTGGACCCGTCGCTGGCGCTGTTCACCGATATGCTGCGCACGCCACGTTTCGAGCAGGCCGAGATCGACCGGGTCAAGGCCAGCTGGATAGCCGGCATCAAGCAGGAAAAGGCGCGGCCGAACTCCTCCGCGCTGCGGGTGCTGCCGCCGTTGCTGTACGGCGAAGGCCATCCGTATGCGATCCCGTTCAGTGGCACCGGCACCGAGGCCTCGATCGCGGCCTTGGGCCGTGACGACCTGCTCGCCTACCACAGCGCTTGGGTGCGGCCGGAAAACGCCACCATGATCGTCGTCGGCGACACCACGCTGGCCGAAGTGGTGCCGATGCTGGAGAAGCATCTGGGCGACTGGAAGGGCGTGGGCACGCCAGCGGCCACCGCAGCGGTGCCCGAGGTCGCGCTGCCGCAGGCGCCGCGGGTGTTCCTGATCGACCAGCCCGGTGCCGTGCAGGCGAACATCTTCGTTGGCGAGCTGATTCCGTCGACCAAATCCGCGGACGCCACCGAATTCGAGTTCGCCAATACCGTGCTGGGCGGGCAGTTCAGCTCCCGCCTCAACATGAACCTGCGTGAGGACAAGCACTGGGCCTACGGTTCCTACAGCTTCGCCAGCGATGCGTTCGGCCAGCGTCCGTGGCTGGCCTTCGCGCCGGTGCAGATCGACAGGACCGCCGAGTCGCTGGCAGAACTCAAGCGCGAGATCGGCGAGTACGTCACCGGCAAGACGCCGCCGACC
>DATJBR010000051.1:0-21242 GCA_035515255.1 Lysobacter sp.
GGTGTTCGCCGAAGCCGGCTTCCCGATCTCCAAGCCGGAACTGACTGCCCTGTTCCGCCAGCCCGGTCACAAGCATTTCCGGCTGTGCGGCGACCAATTGCTGCGCAACTTCCTGAAAGGCCTGACCCTGCGCCTGCGCGGCGGCTGAGTGAATGAGGGGAACCGTTGGGCCACCACCCCGCAAACGCTTATAATCGCGCGGCAGTATCCATCCGGTGGGAGAAGCGGCCCAAGCCTCCACAAGCCTGGCCGCTGCCGAAGGCGCAACGCCCGTAATCGCTCAGGCCCCCGTACCGCCGGATGTGACAACTCTGGAGAGACCGGTTCAAACCGGCGCCGAAGGTGCACGGAGCGCGAGTCATCGCGCTTCAAACTCTCAGGCAAAAGGACAGAGGGGCGAGCGGGGATTTCGAGTGGCGCAAGCCACGAGCCCGCAAGCGCCCGTCGGCCGTGAGGCCGCCGGGCGGGAACGCCCTTTCCGCGGTCACGCACCGCACGCAGCCTTTCGGACGCCCCTGCCATGAGCCACCACACTTCCCCCTCCCTGCGCGCGCTTGAGCACCACGACGCGTTCATCGAGCGCCATATCGGCCCCAACGATGCCGAGGTCGCGCAGATGCTGCGCGTGGTCGGCCACGATTCGCTGGAGTCGTTCACCGATGCGATCGTGCCCGAGTCGATCCGCACCCACGACCCGCTGACCCTGCCCGAGGCGGTCACCGAGGTCGATGCACTGGCGCAGATCCGCGAGATCGCCGACCGCAACCAGGTGTTCCGCAGCTTCATCGGCCAAGGCTATTACGGCACCCACACGCCCAACGTGATCCTGCGCAACATCCTCGAAAACCCGGGCTGGTACACTGCCTACACGCCGTACCAGGCCGAGATCTCGCAGGGCCGGATGGAAGCGCTGATCAACTTCCAGACCATGTGCGCCGAGCTGACCGGCATGGAAATCGCCAACGCCTCGCTGCTCGACGAGGCCACTGCCGCCGCCGAGGCGATGACGCTGGCGCGCCGTTCCAGCCGCTCCAAAAGCAACGTGTTCTTCGTCTCCAACGGCGTGCATCCGCAGACCCTGGAAGTGCTGCGCACGCGCGCCGAGCCGCTGGAAATCGAACTGGTGATCGGCGATGACGTGCACGCCGCAGACACCGATGCGTTCGGCGTGCTGCTGCAATACCCCGACACCTTCGGCCGCGCCAACGACTACGCCGCATTGGCCGATGCCGTGCACGCGCGCGGCGGCATCGTCACGGTGGCGGTCGACCTGCTGGCGCTGACCCTGCTGGCCTCGCCCGGCGACTGGGGCGCGGACATCGTGGTCGGCAACACCCAGCGTTTCGGCGTGCCGTTCGGCTTCGGCGGCCCGCATGCCGCGTTCATGGCCTGCCGCGACGCCTACAAGCGCTCGATGCCGGGCCGCCTGATCGGCGTGTCGGTCGATGCCGAGGGCAACCCCGCCTACCGCCTGACCCTGCAGACCCGCGAGCAGCACATCCGCCGCGAGAAGGCGACCAGCAACATCTGCACCGCGCAGGTGCTGCTGGCGGTGATGGCGTCGATGTACGCCGTCTACCACGGCCCGCAAGGCCTGACCCGCATCGCCCGCCGCACCCACCGCCTGACCGCGATCCTGGCCGCCGAGTTGCGCAAGGCCGGCGTCGCAGTGGGCGACGGCTTCTTCGACACCCTGCATGTCACCGGCGTGGACGCCGCCACCCTGCACCAGCGCGCCCACCACGCCCGCATCAACCTGCGTGCGATCGACGCCGACAGCGTCGGCATCAGCTTCGACGAGACCACCACCCGCGCGGACGTGACCGCCGTCGCCGGCCTGTTCGGCATCGAGATCAACGACATCGACGCCTTGGACGCGGCCACAGCCGACGCCTTGCCGGCCGCCCTGCTGCGCGCGTCGAAGTTCCTGACCCATCCGGTGTTCAACACCCACCACAGCGAGCACGAGCTGCTGCGCTACATGCGGTCGCTGTCCGACAAGGACCTGGCAATGGATCGCACCATGATCCCGCTGGGCAGCTGCACGATGAAGCTCAACGCGACCGCCGAGATGATCCCGATCACCTGGCCGGAGTTCGCCAACATCCATCCGCTGGCGCCGGCCGAGCAGGCCACCGGCTACAAGGAGCTGATCGACGGGCTGGAAGCGATGCTGGTGGAGATCACCGGCTATGACGCGGTCAGCCTGCAGCCCAACTCCGGCGCGCAGGGCGAGTACGCCGGCCTGCTGGCGATCCGCGCCTGGCACCGCGCCAACGGCCAGCACCAGCGCGACATCTGCCTGATTCCCGAGTCCGCCCACGGCACCAACCCGGCGTCCTCGCAGCTGTGCGGCATGAAGGTGGTGGTGACCAAGTGCGACGCAAACGGCAACGTCGATGTCGAGGACATCCGCGCCAAGGCCGAGCAGTACTCCGACCGGCTTGCCGCATTGATGATCACCTACCCGTCCACCCACGGCGTGTTCGAGGAGGACGTGGTGGCGATCTGCGAGATCGTCCACGCCCACGGCGGTCAGGTGTACACCGACGGCGCCAACATGAACGCGCTGGTCGGGCTGGCCAAGCCCGGCAAGTGGGGTTCGGACGTGTCCCACCTCAATCTGCACAAGACCTTCTGCATCCCGCACGGCGGCGGTGGCCCGGGCGTCGGCCCCTGCGCGGTCAAGTCGCACCTGGCACCCTACCTGCCGCGCGCGTTCGGCGGTCAGGGCGAAGTCGGCATGGTCAGCGCGGCGACGTTCGGTTCGGCCTCGATCCTGCCGATCAGCTGGATGTACATCACCCTGATGGGCCGCGAGGGCCTGCGCAAGGCGACCCAGACCGCGATGCTCAACGCCAACTACATCGCCAAACGGCTGGAGCCGCACTACCCGACCCTGTACACCGGCCGCAACGGACTGGTCGCACACGAATGCATCCTCGACCTGCGCCCGCTGGAAAAGGACACCGGCGTCAGCGCCGAGGACGTGGCCAAGCGCCTGGTCGACTTCGGCTTCCACGCCCCGACCCTGAGCTTCCCGGTCGCCGGCACCCTGATGGTGGAGCCGACCGAAAGCGAATCGCTGCACGAGCTGGACCGCTTCATCAACGCGATGATCCAGATCCGCGACGAGATCCGCGCCATCGCCGAGGGTACGCTGGACCGCGAGGACAACCCGCTCAAGCACGCCCCGCACACCGCCGCCCAGGTCAGCGCCAGCGAATGGACCCACGCCTACCCGCGCGAACTTGCCGCGTTCCCGCTGCCGGTGCTGAAGCAGCAGAAGTACTGGCCGCCGGTCGCCCGCGTGGACAACGTCTACGGCGACAAGAACGTGTTCTGCAGCTGCGTGCCGATCAACGAGTACGAAGGCGAGATCGAGGCCTTCAGCGAGCCGATGGTGTCCTGACGCGCGGCGCCATAAAGCGGTAACGACGCGCCACGAAGAAACGAAGAAGCCCCGCGACGCGGGGCTTCTTTGTTCTCGTGACCGGGCATTACTCCACCGGATGTTTTCTGCGATCTCCCGCGCGACACACTGCGCAATCAATCGCGGACATCGAACCGGCCGGTCACCTCATAGATCTCGTGGGTGCTCTTGATGTTGGTCCGCTGCACCCTGCCCGCGAAGCTCCCGACTGCCCGCCCGCCCTTTTCGTAGGTCTCCATGACGATGCTCATCGGCTGGCGCTCGCCCTTGGAGTAATTGAACTTCATCGACGGGCCCTGGCGGTTCCCGGTACCGGCATCGGTATCGAACGAGAACGCAGCATCCGAAATCCCGGCCGCTTCGGTGGACTCGCCCACCCCCGCAGGCTCCGTGCCGATGATCAGCCCCGTCAGAACGTGCTTGCCATCGGTCGATCGCAGGCTGTCATTGGGCGACACCGTCAGGCTGAACATGCTGTCGGACAGATAGGTGCGAAGCTGCGGCGTATCGCCCGGCACCACAAACGTTGCCGGCTCCGCGAATGCCGGCCCACTGATCGTGAAAGTGACACCGTCGACGGACTTGGCCGCCGCCGGCGTACTGCCCGCCCCGGTTCCCGATGGCGTGCACCCGAACAAAAGTGCGGCGCACAGCAGCACCCCCAACGTGCCCAGTACGTTCTTCATGGATCGGTTCATGCGGCTCCCCCGTGTGGTTTGCGCCGTCGTGATCGACGCCGGCTGCGGACCTGCAGCGACTGCAGCATAGCCCGCTGCAACAACACTCCACCAACGAAAAACCCATCCGCCGGATGGCATCATCGGTGTCCTGTTTCCGCCCCTTCCACCGTGCCAGTCCAAGAGTGCGTGCGCCATGCACGCCGGAGTCGGCCTTGAGCCACGACATCGCGAGCTGGAATCGGAACGGCCTGTGGATCGCCGCGCTGGCGCTGGTACTGGCGTTCGCGTTCCTCGGCAGCCGTGGCATCTGGGACCCGGACGAAGGCCGCTACACCAACGTCGCGGTCAACATGCTCGAAAGCGGCGACTGGCTGAACCCGCGCCGCAACGAAGATATCGGCCACTGGACCAAGCCGCCGCTGACCTACTGGGCCGTGGCCGCCAGCATCGGCGTGTTCGGACTGAACCCGTGGGCGGCGCGGCTGCCGGTGGCGCTGTCCTACCTGCTCTGCGTGTGGTTGACCTGGCGCCTCGCCCGGCGGCTGGCCCCCGGCGCCGAAGCCACCGCCGCGGTGGCATTCGCGACCATGCTGCTGCCGTTCAGTGCCGCGCAGCTGGTCACCACCGACTTCCTCCTCGCCGCCTGCGAGACGTTCGCGGTCTGGGCCTATGTCGAGGGCCGCTTCGGACCGCGCCGACCGGCAACGTGGATTGCGTTGATGTGGGCCGGGTTCGCCCTCGCCTTCCTCACCAAGGGACCGCCCGGCCTGCTGCCACTGCTGGTGGTGCTGCTGTTCGATGGCCTGATGCCGGGCCGCCGGCGCGCCTTCCAGCTGACCGGCATCGCGCTGTTCGCCTTGCTGGCGCTGCCCTGGTACGTGGCCGTGATGCTGGGCAACCCCGGCCTGTTTGAATACTTCATCGGCGACGAGGTGGTGAACCGCGTCACCACCAACGAGTTCGGCCGCCATGGCCAGTGGTACGGCTGGGCGACGGTCTACCTGCCGACCCTGGCATTGGGCACCGTGCCGTGGACCCCCTCACTGTGGCGCTGGACGAAGAAGTTGCCCGCTCGCTTGCACCGCTGGCGCGATCCCGCCGCCCGGCACGACGACGTGGCGCTCGTGTTCCTGACCGCCTGGGTTCTGCTGCCGCTGCTGGTGTTCTGCCTGTCGCGCTCGCGGCTGCCGTTGTACCTGTTGCCACTGTTCGTGCCCCTGGCACTGCTGGTTGCCGTCCAGCGCCACACGGAAGGACGGCCGCTGCCGTCGTGGCCACGGCTGGTTGTCTGGGCACTGGTGCTGATCGCCCTCCAGCTCGGCACCGTGTACTGGCCCACCCACAAGGACGCGTCCGCCTGGGCCCGCGAGATCCAGGCGCGCACCACGGGCCCGGTCCACGAGGTGATCTTCGTCGACGACATGGCCCGCTACGGCCTGCGCCTGCACCTGGACGCCGAAATCGAGAAGGTCAGCCTGGACCCGATCCCGCCCGGCACGCAGACACGCTTCAACCCGGTCGACGACGAGGACCTGGCCACCGAACTGGTCGAGGCGGCCGACGAACCCGGCGCGATCTGGGTCTGCAAGCAGGCGTTGTGGCCGCAGGTACAGGCGCGGGTGGCCCATCACGGACATCGTGCAGAACTGCTGGGAACGCCCTACCGCGGGCGGGTGATCTTCCGTACCCGTCCCGCCTCGGCCCCGTGACCGGTGGCATTGCCGAGCGCGAGCGCTCCACGAGCATCACCCCGCCGGCGGCCCCTTGAGCTCGACCAGATTGCTTTCCGGATCGAACAGGTACTGTGACGGCCCCTCGCCCAGCGCCCCGTAGCGCGAACCGAACTCACCCACGCGCACGCCATGCGCCTGCAGGTGATCAACGATGGCCGCGTGATCGAACGGCAGCACCTGCAGGCACAGATGATCCAGGTTGTGGCCCTCGGCTCCCGGCGCTGCCCCACCCATGCGCCCGAGCTTGCCCGCCACGTCCACCAGATCGATCAACGACTCCCCGGCCCGCAACTGCAGCAGGCCGATGTCGTCCTGCCGCCGCTCCACCGTGCAGCCGAGCACCTCGCAATAGAACGCCTGCATCGCGGCCATGTCGCGCACGCGCAGGACGATGTGGTCGAGGCGCTGGAGGGTGAAGGGGATGGGCATGGTGCCGCTCCGACAATGAAAGCCGCAGCCTAGCGCAACAGCTTCAACGACTAGGACGGCAGGGGAACATGCCGCCATGTTGACGAAGACGACATCGTCTGTCTTCTGGGTATGGAGCCTGGAGGATCAGCGTCCGGTTGCCCCTTCAAGCGGAACAGCTTCCACGGTTGTGGATTTCCTCACCATCATCCGCATCTGCCGCACCGACGTGATCGGCACGGCCTCTGCGCGCCGTTGTTCCGGCCACCACAGGAACACGAACGCGCTGCTGGTGCCGAGCAATCGAGCCTGCCCCGCCATCGGCCCCGCATCACCTAGCAGCGTCACCTGCACCGGTGAGCCGGCACCGTTGTCCCTGATCAGGGCGGCCTTGGTTTGCATGTAGACGCAGGCGCCCAGCACGATGCTGATGAACGCGGTTGCCGCAACCCCGGTTTCCGGGCTGACACCGGTTCCTTCCCAGCGGAACCACCGGCTGCTGGGAAACACCAGCCGTCCCCACCAGCGCCGACGCAATTGCTCCACGCGCGCAGGGTGCTTGCGACGCCATATGTCCGGCCAACTGATCAGCAGCACCACCGCCAGCATGATCAGCAGGATCGCCGCATAGGCCGGTTCGCGCAGGCCAGCCACGAGGTAGTCGCCGCCCTGCATGTACTCCATGATCGGCAACCCGAACTGGCGGTAGAACCAGAAGTTGGCCCAGACACCAATGAACGACACCAGCACATACGCCGTGGTGATCATCAGGCTGGGCTCGCGACACAGCTTTCGCCAGGCACGCACGGCGACCGAATCTAAAAGATGTGCGGCGGATGGGACATTTACGGGCGGAGCGGCCGGAGCGGCCGGAGCGGTCGGCTCCAATGTTGCGACAGTGTCAGCTGCCGGAGGCGCTGACGGGTGCGCGCGGGCCGGGCCCGTGGTTGTCGTATCGGCCGTACCAGTCGATTCCATCGCAATCCTCCGCTGCAGGGCCGGCAAGAATGACCGAAGCCATCGCGGCGTGAAAGGGGCGCCGACCGGGGAAACGAGGAGCGCCTGTTCCCTCCAGAATCGGCCCGGGCGGCACTCGACAGACACAACAAGACCGCCCGGAGGCGGCCTTGTGAACTAATCAACGACGTGGCTGGATCAGCGCTCCCCTCAGCCCCACGGATCCTGCAGGACCATCGTGTGGTCGCGGTCCGGGCCGGTGGACACGATCGAGACCGGGCAGCCGGCCAGTTCCTCCAGCGCGCGCAGGTAGGCGCGGGCCGCCGGCGGCAGCTCGTCCCAACTGGTCACGCCGTGGGTGTTTTCGCTCCAGCCCGGGAACTCCAGATAGACCGGCGTGCATTCCTCCCAGCCCTGCGCGTCCAGCGGCGCGTACTCGGTGCGCTTGCCGCGGTATTCGTAGGCGATGCAGACCTTGAGCTTGTCCATGCCATCCAGCACGTCAAGCTTGGTGATGCACAGCCCGCTGATGCCGTTGATCGCGACCGCACGCTTGAGCGCGACGATGTCGATCCAGCCACAGCGGCGCGGGCGGCCGGTGGTGGCGCCGTATTCCTGGCCCTTGTCGCGCAGGGCCTGGCCGACCTCGTCGTGCAGCTCGGTCGGGAACGGGCCGCTGCCGACGCGGGTGGCGTAGGCCTTGGCGATGCCGAGCACGTAGTCGATCGCGTCCGCACCCACGCCGGTGCCGGCCATCGCGCCGCCGATGGTGGTGTTGCTGGAGGTGACGTACGGGTAGGTGCCGTGGTCGATGTCCAGCAGCGAACCCTGCGCGCCTTCGAACAGTACCCGCTTGCCCTGCTTGCGCAGGTCGTGAAGGATGCCGGCGACGTCGGACTTCATCGGCTCGACGTAATCGCCGAATGCCAGCGCCTCATCGAGGGTCTTTTGGAAGTCCACCGCTTCCACGCCGAGGTACTTGGTCAGCACGAAGTTGTGGTAATCCAGCGCGCTGCGCAGCAGTTCGGCCAGTTGCTCGGGGTAATGCAGGTCGGCCACGCGGATGCCGCGGCGGGCGACCTTGTCCTCGTAGGCCGGGCCGATGCCGCGGCCGGTGGTGCCGATCGCCTTGCCGCCGGCGGCCTTCTCGCGCGCCTGATCCAAGGCGATGTGGTACGGCATGATCAGCGGCGTGGCCGGGCTGATCTTGAGGCGCGAGCGCACTTCGACGCCCTCGGCCTCGAGTTCGGCGATCTCCTTCTGCAGCGCGCCGGGATGCAGCACCACGCCGTTGCCGATCAGGCACAGCGCACCTTCGCGCAGGATGCCCGACGGGATCAGGTGCAGCACCGTCTTTTTGCCGTTGATGACCAGGGTATGGCCGGCGTTGTGGCCGCCCTGGAAACGCACCACCGCACCGATCCGCTCGGTCAGCAGGTCGACGATCTTGCCCTTGCCTTCATCGCCCCACTGGGCACCGAGAACAACGACTGACTGGCCCATTTACATATGCTCCTGAAGCATTAGAGGGACCGGTGGTCACCGGCCCGGGCGGAAAGCTCCGCACACAGAAAAAGCCGGAAGGGATCGTCCCTCCGGCTTTTGCGCATTATCCGGGTTTCGGGGGTCGGGGGCCAGCCTTGGGTGCGGCAGGCTGGTTTGATGCCGGACAAGACTTTGATGCGCAGGTCGCGACTTACGTCGCTCCTACGTGGCGTTGCTACAGGAACTGGCGGACGAGGAGCAGGGCCACCAGGCCGCAGGACAGGATCGCGGTGCCGATCATGCGCAGCTGGCGGTCGTCGAGGGCGCGCAGCTGTTCGGCCGCTTTCCTCCAGCCGCCGGGCGAGACGAACAGGAACAGGCCTTCCAGCACCGCGACCAGGCACAACGCCGACAGCAGTTCGGCGATCAAGGCCGGTTCCGCGCGGCCGCGAAGACCACCGATACCGCGCGGGATGCGGGGCGCGCGTTGCCGGCGCGCCTGACCCCATTCCTTTCGGCCGGCGCGCCGTGATCCGGACTCACCGGTCGTTGCCGAAATACTTCAGGAAGTCGTCGTTGCGCTCCAGCATGATCACGCCCTGGCCATCGTTGAATGCACTGCGATATGCCTCCAGGCTGCGCTGGAACGCATAGAACGCGGGGTCCTTGTTGGCGGCCTTGGCATAGATCGCCGCGGCTTCCGCATCGCCCTGACCGCGCAGGCGCTGGGCGTCACGTTCGGCCTCGGCGACGATCACCGCCTGCTGCTTGTCGGCCTCCGCCCGCACCGTCTGGGCCTGCTCGGCACCTTCCGCACGCAGGCGGCTGGCAACCTGGTGGCGCTGGGCGCGCATGCGTCGGTACACGTCCTGGATCACCTGGCTGTCGGTCGGCAGGTCGATCTGCTTGAGACGCAGGTCGACGATCTTCACGCCCACCGTGCTCGCACCCTTGTTGATGGCATTGAGCTGGCGGTCGATGATCTCGGCACGATCCCCGGATACCAGCTCCTTCAAGGTGCGCGAGTTGATCTCGTTGCGCAGCGCATCCTTGATGATCGGGGCCAGGCGATCCACCGCAAGGCTTTCGTCGCCGCCGGTGGCGCGGTAGAACGCGCGCACGTCCTCGATCATGCCGACGGTGAAGAAGTCGACGCTGACGTCCTTGCGCTCGGAGGTGAGGTAGCGCTCAGGCTCGGCATTGAACACCGTCAACCGGCGGTCGAACACCAGCGCGGTTTCCACCAGCGGCACCTTGAAGTGCAGCCCGGGGGCGATACCGGTGCGTGCCACGCGACCCAGATTGAGCACCATGCCGACCTGGCCTTCGCGGACGACGTAGGTGGAGCCCATCAGGCCCAGCAATACGGCGACGGCGATCGCGATCCATACGGAATGTTTCATCGGCTTGTCTCCGGTCGGCCGGTCGGCCGGGTCGTGCGGTCACCACGAGTGGACGTCGCCGCGCTACCGGACGGATTGGCATTCGGCTCCGGGTTCAGCATTTCCGGTGTCAGCAGCGGGGCCGACGAGGTTCCGGTCGACGACGATTGACTGCCGCCCTCGCCCTTGCCGTCCATCGGTACATAGATCAACTGGCGCGAGTCGCCGCCGACGATCTTGCGGTTGCCCGACAGGACCTGCTGCACGGTCTCCAGCCACAGACGCTTGCGGGTGACTTCTGGCGCGTCGTGGTACTGGTCGACCAGCAACGAGAACCGGTCCGCATCACCTTCGGCGCGGGACACCGACGCGTCCTTGTAACCCTCCGCCACCGTGCGCACGCGCGCGGCCTGACCACGGGCTTCCGGCACCACCTGGGCGGCGTAGGCTTCGGCCTCGCTGATCAGGCGATCCTTGTCCTGCTGGGCGCTGTTGACGTCGTCGAAGGCCGGCTTGACCTCTTCCGGCGGACGCGCATTGGGCAGGTTGAGTTCGGTCACGACCAGTCCGGTGCGATAGGCATCCAGCGAGTTCTGCAGCTGCTCGCGCGCCGATACCGCCAGCGCGTTGCGCGCGCCCAGCACCGTATCCAGGGTGGAGCGGCCGACCTGCTCGCGCACGGTGCTCAGCGCGGCCTGCTGCAGCATCGAGTTGGCGTCACGGCTGCCGAACACGTACTTCTCCGGATCGCTCACGCGGTACTGCACGTTGATCTCGACCTGGACGATGTTCTCGTCACTGGTCAGTACCGGCACGCTGGTACCGAAGGTCTTGATCTCGGTGGCGTTGACCTTGATCGCGGTCTCGATCGGCCACGGCAGCTTGAAGTGCGGACCGGGCTGCATGATGCGCGCGAACTGGCCGAAACGCAGAACCACCGCGCGCTGCTGCTCGTTCACCAGCAGGAAGCTGTTGAACACCAGCCACAGGGCGACCACCAGCAGCACCCAGCGGCCAATGCCGCTACCGCCGCCACCGCCTTGGCCGTCGAACAGGCCGCGCAGCCGATCCAGGATGTCGTCCAGGCCATTGCCACCCGATCGCCGTTGCCGCGGCGGTCGGCCGCCACCGGAATTGTTACTGCCAGGGGTGTTCCAGGCCATGCCTGCTCCTAAAGGAAGGTAAAAGCGCGACCCGGCGTGTTCGCCGGGCGACCGATGATTCTAGGGGGGGGTGCCGATTGCCTCAAGCAAAGTCGGGCGTCAGTCGGCATCGTGGTCAGAGTCCGCCGGCGGCAGCAGGGCGTGCAAGGCATCGCCGTGCGGCTGGGCGTGGAGGCGTTCGGCATCGGCGTGGGACAGGTCGACCTGCAGCTGCCAGCCATGCTCGGCGGACTCCTCACTGCGCACGGCACCGAGCTCGTGCAGGCGCGCGCGCAACTTTCCGGCGCGCGAAGGGAGGTGGATGGTGCCGCTCACGCGGCGCAGATCCAGCATTTCGCCGAGGATCTCGGGCAGCAGTTCAAGTCCCTGCCTATCGCGTGCGGACAGCCAAACCCGCGGATGTCCCTCGGCCGGCCGGTCGATCCGCGGACGCGACTGCTCCAGCTGGTCGATCTTGTTGTATACCAGCAACTGGGGAATCTCACCGGCGCCGATCTCGGCGAGCACCTCGTCGACCTGGGCGATGCGCTCCTCCCGCAGCGGGTCCACCGCATCGACCAGGTGCAACAGCAGGTCCGCCTCGCGCGCTTCCGACAGGGTGGAACGGAACGCCGCCACCAGCTCATGCGGCAGGTCGCGGACGAAACCCACGGTATCGGCAAGAACGACGCCATGCCCGGCCAGCTCGATCCGTCGCACGGTCGGGTCCAGGGTCGCGAACAACTGGTCGGCCGCGTAGGCATCGGCACCGGTCAAGGCGTTGAACAGGGTCGATTTGCCGGCGTTGGTGTAGCCGACCAGGGCGATCCGCGGCAGTTCGCTGCGGACGCGGGCGCGACGCATCTGGTCGCGCTGCACCTCGACCTTGTCGAGCTTCTTCTGCAACTGTTCCAGGCGCTTCTGCAGCAGCCGGCGGTCGGTTTCCAGCTGGGTCTCGCCGGGTCCGCGCAGGCCGATCGAGCCGCCACGCTGGCGTTCCAGATGGGTCCAGCCGCGGATCAGGCGGGTCGACATGTGCCTGAGCTGGGCCAGTTCGACCTGCAGCTTGCCCTCGTGACTGCGCGCGCGCTGGGCGAAGATGTCGAGGATCAGGCCGGTACGGTCGACCACGCGACATTCCAGGATGCGCTCCAGGTTGCGCTCCTGCACCGGGCTGAGCGGGTGGTTGACCAGTACCAGATCGGCACCGGTGGCAGCAACGGCCGCCTGCACTTCTTCCAGCTTGCCGCTGCCGATCAGGATCGAGGCATTGGGGTGGTCGATGCGTGCCTTCAGGACGGCGACCACCGTCGCACCGGCCGAGCGCGCGAGCTCGGCGAACTCCTCGACCTGCCCCTCATCCGGCGGACCACCGGCGTGGGGCTGGATCAGCAGGGCGCTTTCACCCTTGCGGGAGCGTTCAAACAAGGGGGGCGACCTCGGGAATCGATTGGCTCATGCCCCCGGAGATGGGTGCGCGCCGGGCAAACACAAGGCGGACATGCTGCCCAGGTGCCTGGGGTCCGTCGTCAGCCGGGGCATCGATCCCGCCAGACCCCACTCAGTCGTCGCGGGCGATCTCGCCGGATTCGCCGCGCTCGCCTGAGCTGTCGCCGGATGGTGCCTGGCCGCCGCTGGGCCCCACGCGCACGTTACGCGCCGGCACCACGGTCGAAATCGCATGCTTGTAGACCATCTGGCTGACGGTGTTGCGCAACAGCACCACGAACTGGTCGAACGATTCGATCGTGCCCTGCAGCTTGATGCCGTTCACCAGGTAGACCGACACCGGTATGCGCTCGCGGCGCAATGCATTCAGGAAAGGATCCTGCAAAGACTGTCCCTTGGACATCGAATTTCCCCACTTGGTTTTTCTAGTTATGGGCGTGCGCCCTGTCTGGCAGGACGCCTGCATCGCCGACCGCTTCCCCGGATCGACGACCGGCCGATGGTAGCGCAAAGACACCGGCGCAAGCGTGCGGTCCCTGCCCGAAGGGCGCTCACCGGTCAGGTGTTGTGACGCAGTCCACGGCTGCCGATGCGGGGCAGGAACCAGGCCAGCGCCGATTCGAGCCCGTCGCGCTGGGTGGCCGGATCGAACCAGCGCGCATCCAGCTCGCCGCGCAACCAGGTCAGCTGGCGCTTGGCGAGCTGGCGGGTGGCATGGATGGCGCCGGCGCGGAACCCGGCGGCATCGGTCAGCCCGTCCAGATGCTCCCAGGCCTGCCGGTAGCCGACGGCACGCAGCGCGGGCAGGTCCAGCGGCCGCGGGTGCGCCTGCAGCTCGGGCATCGCCCGCAGGCGGCGCACCTCGTCGAGGAAGCCGGCGTCGAGCATGAGGTCGAAGCGGCGTTCGATGCGCTGGTGCAGCACCGCCCGATCGGCCGGGGCCAGTACCAGCTTGAGCACCCGGAAGGGCAATCGCGAAGCCGGCGGCTGCGCGCGCCAGTCGCTGATCGTGCGCCCCGACAGCCGGTACACCTCCAGCGCGCGCTGGATGCGTTGGGCGTCGGTGGCGTGGATACGCGCGGCGGCGACGGGGTCGATCACCGCCAGTTCGGCATGCAAGGCGGCCCAGCCACGCAGCCTGCCCTCTTCGGCCAGTTGCGCGCGGGTGGCTTCGTCGGCGCTGGGCATCGCCGACAAGCCGTGCAGCAATGCATGGAAGTACAGGCCGGTGCCGCCGGCCAGGATCGGCAACCGGCCGCGGGCGGCGATGTCATCCAGCGCCGCACGCGCGGCGGTCGCGAACTCGGCCGCCGAATACGGCTGCCACGGTTCGCGCAGATCGATCAGGTGATGCGGCACGCGCGCCAGTTCATCGGCGTCGGGCTTGGCCGCTCCGATGTCCAGGCCGCGGTACACCAATGCCGAATCGACGCTGACGATCTCCCCGCCCAGGCGCTGCGCCCAGTCCAGCGCGAGCGCGGTCTTGCCCGATGCGGTCGGTCCCATCAGCGCGATCGCCAGCGGACGCGGATCGTTCATTGCCATGCCTCTCCGCCCGCTTGCAGCCGGGCCATCGGATCGCCGTCGGACAGACTGCTCAGTAACCCGTCTCGCGCAGACTCTGCCGCACCTGCATGTGGGTGGACTGGATCTGTGCCGACGGCTCGCGGCCCAGCAGGCTGACCACGATGATCCCGACCGTCGCGACGATGAAGCCCGGAATGATCTCGTACAGCGCCGAACCGTAATGGCCGACCGCCACCTGCTTCCACACGATCACCGTGATCGCTCCCAGCACGATGCCGGCCAGCGCACCATTGCGCGTCATGCGCTGCCAGAACAACGACAGCAGCACGACCGGCCCGAACGCAGCGCCGAAGCCTGCCCAGGCATAGCTGACCAGGCCGAGCACGCGGCTGTCCGGATCGCGCGCGATCCACAACGCCAGCAGCGCCACCAGGAACACCGACAATCGACCGATCCAGACCAGCTCGCGCTGGCTGGCGCGCTTGCGGAAAAAACCGCGGTACAGGTCCTCGGTCAGCACGCTGGAACACACGAGCAACTGGCACGACAACGTGCTCATCACCGCCGCCAGGATCGCCGACAGCAGGATGCCCGCGATCCAGGGGTTGAACAGTTGTTCGGCCAGGGCGATGAACACCCGCTCGGGGTTCGCCTCCACCGGTCCGGCACTGCCCGGGTTGGCGGTGTAATGGGCGATGCCGAACAGGCCGACGCTGACCGCACCAGCCAGGCACAGGATCATCCAGGCCATGCCGATACGCCGCGCTTTCGGAATCGTGGCGACGCTGTCGGCCGCCATGAAGCGCGCCAGGATATGCGGCTGGCCGAAGTAACCCAACCCCCACGCGATCAACGACACCACGCCGATGATTCCCAGTTCGCCGCCGCCGAACCATGCCAGTTTGACCGGGTCGGCCTGCGCGATCAGGGCCACGCTGGCCTCGTAACCACCGTTGGTCATGATCACCACGACCGGCGTCAGCAGCAACGCGAAGAACATCAGGCTGCCCTGGACCGTGTCCGTCCAGCTCACCGCGAGAAAGCCACCGACCAGCGTGTACAAAATGGTGGCCGCCGCGCCCCACCACAGCGCCTGCGCGTAGGGCATCGCGAACACCGCCTCGAACAGGCGCGCACCGGCCACCACGCCGGACGCGCAATACACCGCGAAGAACACCAGGATCACCACTGCCGACAGCACCCGCAGGATCCTGCTGGTATCGCCAAAGCGGTGGGTGAAGTAATCCGGCAGGGTCAGCGCGTTGTTGGCCCGCTCGGTGTAGATGCGCAACGGGCCGGCGACGTACATCCAGTTCAGCCACGCGCCGATGATCAGGCCGATCGCGATCCACGATTCCGACAGCCCACCCAGGTACATCGCGCCGGGCAGTCCCATCAGCAGCCAGCCGCTCATGTCCGACGCACCGGCCGACAACGCGGTCACCACCGGTCCCAGCGAACGGCCGCCGAGGATGTAGTCGTCGAAGCTCTTGGTGGAACGCCAGGCGATGAAACCGATCGACACCATGACCGCCAGATAGATCGAGAAGGTGATGATCAGCGGCAGGCTGGCAGTCATGGGCAGAGAACTCCGGGGTGGGTCGAAGCCACGCGGTGGCAAAACACGCGGTGGCGAGGCGAAGCGGGCAGCCTAACGTACCTGCCGGCCTGGTTCAGCCCCCGGGTTGTTCACAGAAGCTGTGGACAACCATCGGCATCAAGCTGTGGACAAGTGTCGCAGCGGTCGGCCCAGCAAGGGGCGGAGTTGAGTTGGACAAATTTTGGCCAGCGGGTGTGTCGCCCCCGGAAAGCCGGCTCGATCGGCAAGGTCAATCCTCGTCCGGCCAGCGGATGGCGGGCTGTGCCGGCACGGCCTTCGGCAAGGGTTCCGCCGCCACCGCCTGCCACACCTTGAGGGCGTCCACCGTCGCGGCGACATCGTGCACGCGCAACAGCAAGGCACCGTGTTGCGCCGCGATCAGGTGCGCGGCAACCGAGCCGAAGACCCGATCCGCCATCGCCTCGCGACCGGTCAGCTCGGCAATCGAGCGCTTGCGCGACAAGCCCGCCAGCACCGGCAGGCCGAGGTCGGAAAAACGCGTCAACCGGGCCAACAATGTCACGTTGTGCTGCAGGTTCTTGCCGAAGCCGAAGCCGGGATCCAGCACGATGGATTTCTTGGCAATGCCCGCCATCTCGGCCGCGAACACGCGCTCGGCGAGGAAGCGGTGCACCTCGTCGACCACGTCGTCGTAATGCGGATCGGCCTGCATGCTGCGCGGCTCGCCCTGCATGTGCATCAGCACCACCGGCACGCCGAGTTCCGCGGCCGCCTGCAGCGCCCCTTCGCGACGCAGGGCATAAACGTCGTTGATCATCCCGGCGCCGGCGGCGACCGCCGCACGCATCACCGCCGGCTTGGAGGTATCGACGCTGATCGGCACGTCGGTCTGACCCACCAGCCGCTCGATGACCGGCATCACCCGCCGCAACTCTTCCTCGACATCCACGTCCGCGGCACCCGGCCGGGTCGACTCACCGCCGATGTCGAGGATGTCGGCGCCTTCGCGGACCAGTTGCAGTGCGTGCGCAACCGTCGCGTCGACGGTGTCGCACGCACCGACACCCGAGAACGAATCCGGCGTGGCATTGACGATGCCCATCACGCGCGGCCGGTCGAGCCGCAGCAGGCGACCGTTGCAGTCCAGGGTCGGGGCGGTGTCAAACATGGGAGTGCTCGATAAAAAAAGGCCAGAGCGGACTCTGGCCTTTTCGGCAGGGTGCGGCAAGACCGCTGCAATGCGCCTCGCCTCAGGTCTGCTCGGCGGCTCCGCCGATCGTGCCCGGGGTACTGGCCCCGTCCTTCGGTGGCGGCAACTGGCCGGGCTTGGTGCCCGTCTTGCCCCAGTCGGCCGGCGGGCCCGGCGTGCGCCCGGCCATGATGTCGTCGATCTGGTGCGCGTCGATGGTCTCGTACTGCAACAGCGTGTCGGCCATGACGTGCAGTTCGGGCAGGTGCTTGGTGAGGATCTCGGTGGTGCGCCGGTAGGCCTTGTCGAGAATGCCGCGCACGACCTCGTCGATCTTGCGCGCGGTGTCGTCGGACACGCTCTTGTGCTGGGTCACCGAACGGCCGAGGAACACCTCGTCGTCCTCCTCGCCGTAGGCGATCGGCCCCATCTCGTCGCTCAGGCCCCACTTGGTGACCATGTTGCGCGCCATCTTGGTCGCCCGCTCGATGTCGTTGGACGCGCCGGTAGTGACCTTGTCGGCACCGAAGATAATCTCCTCCGCGACCCGGCCGCCATACAGCGAGGCCAGTTGCGACTCGATCGCGGTGCGGTTGTAGCTGTACTTGTCGCCCTCGGGCAGGTACATGGTCACGCCCAACGCGCGGCCACGCGGAATGATGGTGACCTTGTAGACCGGGTCGTGCTCCGGCATCAGCCGACCGACGATCGCGTGGCCGGCCTCGTGGTAGGCGGTGAGCTTCTTCTCGTCCTCGCTCATCGCCATCGAGCGGCGCTCAGCGCCCATCATGATCTTGTCGCGCGCCTTGTCGAAGTGGTCCATGCGGACCTCCTTCGCGTTCTCGCGCGCGGCGAACAGCGCGGCCTCGTTGACCAGGTTGGCCAGGTCGGCACCGCTGAAACCAGGCGTTCCACGCGCAATGGTCATCGGCTCGACGTCATCGGCCAGCGGCACCTTGCGCATGTGCACGCGCAGGATCTGCTCGCGGCCACGCACGTCGGGCAGACCCACCACGACCTGGCGGTCGAAACGGCCCGGACGCAACAGCGCCGGATCGAGCACGTCGGGACGGTTGGTCGCGGCGATCACGATCACGCCCTCGCCGCCCTCGAAGCCGTCCATCTCCACCAGCAACTGGTTGAGGGTCTGCTCGCGCTCGTCATGACCGCCGCCCAGGCCGGCGCCGCGATGGCGGCCGACCGCGTCGATCTCGTCGATGAAGATGATGCACGGCGCGCTCTTCTTGGCCTGCTCGAACATGTCGCGCACGCGGCTGGCACCGACGCCGACGAACATCTCGACGAAGTCCGAGCCGGAGATCGCGAAGAACGGCACCTTCGCCTCACCGGCGATCGCACGCGCCAGCAGGGTCTTGCCGGTGCCGGGCGGGCCGACCATGAGGACGCCGCGCGGGATCTTGCCGCCGAGCTTCTGGAACCGGCTCGGATCGCGCAGGAACTCGACCAGTTCGCCGACCTCCTCCTTCGCCTCGTCGCAACCGGCGACATCGGCCAGGGTCACCTTGATCTGGTCCTCGCCCTGCAGCTTCGCGCGCGACTTGCCGAAACTCATCGCGCCCTTGCCGCCGCCCTGCTGCATCTGTTTCATCACGAAGATCCAGAACGCGATGATCAGCAGGATCGGCAGGAAATTGAGCACGATCGACCAGAACGACGGGCCGCCCGGCGGCACCTGCTCGATCTTCACCTTGTGCTGCAGCAGGTCGTTGACCAGGTCCTTGTCGCCGGGGCTGATGGTCGTGAACGTCGAGCCGTCCTTGCGCTTGCCGGTGATGGTGGTGCGGTCCTCGGCGATCTTGACCTGCTCGATGCGGTCGGCCTGCACCTGCTGCACGAACTGGTCGTAGTCCAGCGGACCGGCAGGGCCGGCCGCGCCGCGCGGACCGAATGCCTGGAACACCACCATGAGCACCACGGCGACGATTACCCAGAGCAGCAGATTCTTGGCCAAGTCGTTCATTTAATAAGGTTCACGTTTTTTGTGCAGAAGGCCCGGAACATCGGGCGTCGAATAGCGGGGAACACTCTGTCGCAGTAGCACGTTATTTCATTTCCGCGCGTTTGCCCTGTGCGAGGGCGTAGACCTCCGGAGAGCGTTTGCGCGACGCCTCCGGTTTGCGGATCGCGACCTTGGCATAACGCCGCCGCAATTCGCGCACGTAATCGTCGAAACCCACGCCCTGGAACAGCTTGATCAGGAACGTGCCATCGACGCGGAGATGGTGGTCGGCAAAGTCCATCGCCAGTTCCGCCAGGTACAGCGCACGCGGCATGTCGACCGCGTCCACCCCACTCTTATTGGGGGCCATATCCGATAGCACAAGGTCGACCGGCTTGCCGTCGAGGGTACGCACGAGCTCGGATAAGACCGCATCCTCCCTGAAATCCCCATGAAGGAACTCCACTCCGGCCAGCGACGGCATCTCCAGGATGTCCAGCGCGATGACCCGGCCGCTGTCGCCCAGCGCCTGCCGCACCCACTGCGACCAGCCGCCCGGCGCGGCGCCCAGGTCCACCACCACCATGCCCGGTTTGAGCAGGCGGTCGCGCTGGACCAGTTCCTCCAGCTTGTAGGCGGCACGCGAGCGCAGGCCTTCCGCACGCGCCTTCTTCACGAAGGGGTCGGAGTGGTGTTCCTTGAGCCAGCGCTGGCTGCTCTTGCTGCGGGTGGCCATCGAAGGGACAGAAACCGCGGGACGAAGGGGCCGCCATGATACCCTGCGTGCCCTCCCCAACCTCATTCGTGTGCATTGATGGCTACTGTCCTGACCAGCGCTCAGACCCGATTCCTGCGCGGCCAGGCGCACGACCTCAAGGCCATGCTCCAGGTCGGCGGCAAAGGCATCACCGACGCCCTGGTGGCCGAGGTCGAACAGGCGCTGGAAATCCACGAACTGATCAAGATCAAGGTCGGCGCGGGAGACCGCGAAACCCGTGACGCGATGATCGACCAGCTCGCCACCCGCGCCCAGGCCGCCCTGGTACAACGCATCGGCCATACCGCTGTGCTGTACCGGCCCAGCCAGGACAAGCGCCAGATCGTGTTGCCGCGCAACTGAGGCCGGTCCCGGCCGGAGCTTGGTCACCGACAGCGCGGTTGCTAGCATGCCCCGATGGAACTGACCCTCGAACGTCCCGATTACGAGTTCTTCCTGCGCGGTGCCGACGGCACGATGGCGCTGGTCAACGAGCGCCGGCTGACCCGCAGTTTCGTGATCACCCCGAACCACCTGGGCGATGACTGGGGCGTGACCGACGTGGCGCTGCTGCAGGCCGCGGACCTCGAACCCCTGATGGTCCTGGAGCCGGAAGTCATCCTGCTCGGCAGCGGCGCCGCGCAGGTATTTCCTCCCGCTGCGGCGATGGCCGCCTGCCTGCGCCGCGGCGTGGGCATCGAGGTGATGACCAATGCCGCCGCCGCCCGCACCTTCAATGTGCTGGCCGGCGAAAACCGCCGCGTCGTCGCGGGGTTCGTGTTTCCCGGCTGAGCAGCAGCAGGCCGCGCCCTCCAGCAGGAGTGGCGGAGGCATGCCTCCGCCGGTGAGTCGCGATCTGATCATCACATCCAGCATTCGTCGGTCGCGGCTGAAGCCGCTCCTACAGGTGCGGACGGCAGTGGCCGGGGTAATGTAGGAGCGGCTTCAGCCGCGACCGACGTCACGCCCGGGTCGCAGTGGGGGTCACGGATGTCGTGACGGCCGACGCAGTCGAACGGCCTGTGAGGTCGCGACTCATGTCGCTCTACGACCGGAGGAAGTCCTCGCCGGACAACGGAACGGACTGCCGGCCCGGCAGCCTCTACTTCCGTGGCAGGTACTGCAGCGGATCCACCGGCTTGCCGTTGTAGCGGATCTCGAAATGCAGCATGTCGCGCGCCGCGCCGGTACGGCCCAGTTCGGCGATCTGTTGGCCGGCTTTCACCACCGCCCCCTCGTTGACCATCCGATTGCGGTTGTGGCCGTAAGCGGACAGCCACTGTTCGTTGTGCTTGATGATGACCAACTCGCCATAACCGACCAGTCCGGAGCCGGAATACACCACGACTCCGTCACCCGCGGCGCGCACCGGGGCACCCGCGGTGCCGGCGATATCGATCCCCTGCTTGGTCGGCTCACCGGCCACGAAGCGGCTCAGCAAGGCGCCGTCCACCGGCCAGCGCCAGGCCACGCCGCTGCTCAACGGCGCAGCGGTCGGCGCAGTCGCCGCGGGAGAGGTCGTCGGCTTGCTCGTGCCGGCTGCCTTGGGCGGAGCAGTTGCCACCGGCCGGGTCGCGGC
>DATJBR010000052.1:0-7584 GCA_035515255.1 Lysobacter sp.
CGAACGGCAGCAGGAAGCGGGTGAACAGAGCATGCGCCACCCACTCGGTGTTGCCCACGTTCGCCGCGGTCGCGCCGTCCACCGGGAACGGTGTCTGCATCTGCGCGCGGGCACCGATCAGCATCAGCATCTCGACCAGCATCACCGCCGCGACCACCAGGCCAACCGGCAGGAAGCGCACATACCCCTCGCGCAGCCCGACGATGTCGATGTCCAACATCGTCACCACGAACAGGAACAACACCATCACCGCGCCGACGTAGATCACCACCAGCGCGACGCCGAGGAACTCGGCTCCGCCGACGATCCACACGCAGGCCACCGAGAAGAACGTCAGCACCAGCGACAACGCCGAATGCACCGGGTTGCGCACGCTGATGACGGAGATCGCGGCGGCGACCGCGACGATCGAAAACGCTATGAAAGCTATGAAAACGAAATCCATGATCGGCACTCAGCGGAAGGGTGCGTCGGCGGCGCGACGTTCGGCGATCTCGGCTTCGAGACGGTCGCCGATTGCCAGCAGCTGCGGCTTGGTGACGATGTTCTGTCCGCGCTGGTCGAAGTGGTACTCGTGGATATGGGTCTCCACGATCGAGTCCACCGGGCACGACTCCTCGCAGAAACCGCAATAGATGCACTTGAACAGGTCGATGTCGTAGCGCGTGGTGCGGCGGCTGCCGTCCTCGCGCTTCTCCGAGTCGATCGTGATCGCCAGCGCCGGGCACACCGCCTCGCACAACTTGCAGGCGATGCAACGCTCTTCGCCGTTGGGATAACGGCGCAGCGCGTGGATGCCGCGGAAACGCGGCGACTGCGGCGTCTTTTCCATCGGGTACATGATCGTGTACTTGGTCTTGAACGCGTACTTGAGCGTCAGTCCCATGCCACGCAGCAACTCGATGAGCAGCAGGCTCTTGAAGAAAGAAACGATGCGATTCATGCCTCTACCTTATTGCCCCGGCTCGAACACGCCGAAATACGCCATCAGCGCGACCACCACGATCCAGGCGATCGACAGCGGAACGAATACCTTCCAGCCCAGGCGCATGATCTGGTCGTAGCGATAGCGCGGGAACGAGGCGCGGAACCAGATGAAGCAGCTGGCGAAGAAGAACACCTTCGCGAACAGCCACCACCAGCCGTCCACCGACAGCAGCGGAATGTCCAGGCCCTGCAGCGGGCTCAACCAGCCGCCGAGGAAGAAGATCGAGACCAGGAAGCTGATCAGGATCATGTTGGCGTACTCGGCCAGGAAGAACAGCGCGAAACCGGCACCGGAGTACTCGACCAGGTGGCCGCCGGTGATTTCCGACTCGCCCTCGACCATGTCGAACGGCAGGCGGTTGGTCTCGGCCACGCCGGACACGAAATAGATCACGAACAGCGGTAGCAGCGGCAGCCAGAACCACTCGAACAGACCGGCACTGCCCGACTGCGCCATCACGATCTCGGTCATGTTCAGGCTGCCGGCGGCCACCATCACGCCGACCAGCGCGAAGCCCATCGCGATCTCGTACGCGACCATCTGCGCGGCACCGCGCATCGCGCCGAGCAAGGCATATTTGGAGTTGGTCGCCCAGCCCGCGAGGATCACGCCGTACACGCCCAGCGATGTCATCGCCAGCAGGTACAGCAGGCCCGCGTTCGCATTCGACAGCACGACCTTGGCATCGAACGGAATCACCGCCCAGGCTGCCAGTGCGGGCACCAGTGCCAGCAACGGCGCCAGCCTGTACAGGAACGGCGATGCCGCGGCCGGCTGCAACAACTCCTTGAACAGCAGCTTGAAGACGTCGGCGAAGGTCTGCAGCAGCCCGCCGAAACCGACGTACTTGGGGCCGAGCCGGATATGCATCCAGCCGATCAGTTTGCGCTCCCACAGCACGTAGAACGCGACCGCGATGATGAGCGGCATGCAGATCGCCACGATCATCAGCAGCAGCCAGACCACCGTGCCGACCGCACCGAACGATCCCACCAGCCAGGTCTGGAACGGGTCGATAACGCTATCCATCATGCTCATGCCCTCCCCACCTGCAGCCGTCCCGCACCCAGCGGCGCGGTGGCGCCGTGGCCACTCTCGATCCAGACGGTGCCGCGAGCGACGCTGTCGCTGACAGCGACCGGCAGGCTGGCGGTGCCCGCGGCGGCACCGAACTTGCCGGTAGCGCCTTCGGTCAGACCCGCTGCCTGGGCATCCGCCGGATGCAGTACGGCACGCGGGCCGATGTTGAGCGGATGTGCCTGCAACGCAGAGGCCCGGCGCACGACGGCGTCGCTGCGGTAGATCGCGGTGCCGAGAGCCACTTCCAGCCCCTCGCCAGACACGCCGTCACCGGACAGGTTGGCTGCCTTGCCGGCAACCAGCGTGATGTCGCGCTTGACGAGACTGTCGCGCAGCCCGGCCAGATCGGTGAATTCAAAACCGGCAGTGGCCAGATCGCCACCCAGCGCACGCAGCACGCGCCAGCCTGCACGGGCCTGGCCGGGCAACTTGCCCCCGGCGACCGCAGCCTGCTCGCGACCGTCGAGGTTGGTCAGCGTGGCGTCGATTTCCGGCAACAGGCCGATCGGCAGGATCACGTCGGCCACCGCACGGGTCGACTCGCACGCGAAATGACTGAACGCGACGACCTGGGCGCTACCCAATGCCTTCAGCGCGGTCGCGGTATCGGCGAAGTCCAGCCCCGGTTCGATCCCGTACAGCACGTACGCGCCACGCGGATCGGCGAGCATCGTCTGCGCATCGCGACCGGTCGGCAATACGCCGTGATCGGCCAGACCGACCGCGTTGGCGCCCTGCGGGATACGACAGAGCTTGGCGCCCGTCGCAGTCGCGAAATCGGCGGCGGCGGCGCGGATGCTCGACGCATGCGGGCCGTTTTCGGCCAGTGCGCCGACGATCACGATCGCCTTCACGGCCGCCTTGGCAGCCTCGCGCAAGCCGGCATCCGACAACGCACCAACCAGTTGCGACGGCGCCACGATCTGCTTGCCGGCAAGATCGAAGGTCTGATCGAAATCGACCGGGTTGACCACGTGCACCTTGGCGCCGTTCTGCCAGGCCTTGCGCACGCGCGCGTTCACCAGCGGCAGTTCGTGGCGCAGATTCGTGCCGACCAGCACCACCAGATCGGCGCGCTCGATGTCGGCGACCTGCATCTGGAACACTTCGGCGACGGCGGCATCGGACAGGTCGTTTTGACTGATGCGATGGTCGATGTTGCCGGTGCCCAGCGCATCCGCCAGACGGGCCAGCAGCGAGCCTTCCTCGTTGGAGGTCGAGGGATGCACGAGCATGCCGAGCTGGTCGGCGGCGTTGTCGCGCAGGATCGCCGCGGCCTTCGCCAGCGCCTCTTCCCACGACGCGTCGCGCCAGCCATCGCCGTCCTTGACCATCGGCGCGAGCGCACGATCAGCGGCATACAGGCCCTGGTACGAGTAGCGGTCGCGATCCGACAGCCAGCATTCGTTGACCATGTCGTTGTCGCGCGGCACCGTGCGCATCACCTCGCCACGGCGCACGTGCATGAACAGATTGCTGCCCAACGCGTCGTGGTAACCCAGCGACTCGCGGGCAAGCATTTCCCACGCACGGGCGCGGAACTGGAACGGCTTGTTGGTCAGCGCTCCGACCGGGCAGACATCGATCACGTTGCCCGACAGCTCGGTCGTCAACGGCTTGCCGTCGTAGGTGCCGATCTGCAGGTCTTCGCCGCGGTACATGCCGCCCAACTCGTAGGTTCCGGCGATCTCGGCAGTGAAACGGATGCAACGCGTGCAATGAATGCAGCGGGTCATCTCGGTGGCGACCAGCGGACCGATGTCCTCGTCGGCGACCACCCGCTTGCGCTCGACGAAACGGCTCACCGAGCGACCGTAACCCATCGACACATCCTGCAACTCGCACTCGCCGCCCTGGTCGCAGACCGGGCAATCGAGCGGATGGTTGATCAGCAGGGACTCCATCACGTTGCGCTGTGACTTCAATGCCTTCTCGCTGCGCGTGCTGACCTTCATGCCATCCATCACCGGCGTGGCGCAGGCAGGCGCGGGCTTGCCCATCTTGTCGACGTCGACCAGGCACATACGGCAGTTTGCAGCGATCGACAGCTTGTCGTGGTAGCAGAACCGCGGGATCGGAATGCCGACCTTGTCCGCGGCCTGGATGATCATCGAACCCTTCGGCGCGGTCGTGGCGACGCCGTCGATTTCGATCGCGACATGCCCTTCCGGCACCACGGGGGCGACGCTGGTGTTTTCCGCTTCGGCGCTCATGCCGCCTTCTCCACCAGTCCGTCGCGCTGGTCATCGACCAGGAAACGCTTGTTCACGATCGCGTACTCGAATTCAGCCCAGTAGTGGCGCAGGAAACCCTGCACCGGCCACGCCGCGGCCTCGCCAAAGGCGCAGATAGTATGGCCCTCGATCTGGCCGGCGGAAGCGCGCAGCACTTCCAGATCCTCGACGGTGGCGCGCTTGTCGACGATGCGGCTGATCATGCGGTACATCCAGCCGGTGCCTTCGCGGCACGGCGTGCACTGGCCGCAGCTTTCCTTGTAATAGAACCGCGCGATGCGCTGGCAGGCGCGCACCATGCAGGCGGTCTCGTCCATCACGATCACCGCGCCGGAGCCCAGGCCGGAGCCGGCCTTCTGCAGCGCGTCGTAATCCATGGTCAGGCCCATCATGGTCTCGCCCGGCAGCACCGGCATCGAGGAGCCACCCGGGATCACCGCCTTGATTTTGTGGCCCGGACGGATGCCGCCAGCCAGTTCCAGCAACTCCGAGAACGGCGTGCCCAGACGGATCTCATAGTTGCCCGGTTTGGCGACATGGCCGGACACGGAGAACACCTTGGCTCCGCCGTTGTTCGGCTTGCCCAGGTTGAGGAACCACTCGGGACCGTTGCGGATGATCGCCGGCACCGAGGCATAGGTCTCGGTGTTGTTGATCGTGGTCGGCTTGCCGAACAGGCCGAAGTTGGCCGGGAACGGCGGCTTGTAGCGCGGCTGCCCCTTCTTGCCCTCCAGCGACTCCATCAGGGCGGTTTCTTCACCGCAGATGTAGGCGCCCGCGCCGAGCGCGTTGTGGATGTCGATATCGATGCCCGAGCCGAGGATGTCCTTGCCCAGCCAGCCGTTCTCGTAGGCTTCCTTCAGCGCCTGTTCGATGCGCTCGAACGGCTCGTGATGGAACTCGCCGCGCAGGTAGTTGTAGGCCACCGTCGAGCCGGTCGCGTAGCAGGCGATCGCCATGCCCTCGATCACCGAATGCGGGTTGTAGCGCAGGATATCGCGGTCCTTGCAGGTACCCGGCTCGGACTCGTCGGAGTTGCACAGGATGTATTTCTGGGTCTCGCTGCCCTTCGGCATGAAGCTCCATTTCAAGCCTGTCGGGAAGCCCGCGCCACCGCGGCCGCGCAGGCCGGATTGCTTGACCATCTCGATCACGTCGGCCGGCGCGATCTTCTCGTCGAGGATCCTGCGCCAGGCGCTGTAGCCACCGGTCTTGAGGTAGTTGTCGTACGACCACGGGGTGTCGTAATGCAGGGTCGTGTAGACGACGCTGTGCTCCTGCGGAGCAGGACCGACCGGACCGTAGCCCTTGGAATAATCGTGGTGCGCCATGTCCCCTCTCACTCCAGCCCGTCGAGCAGCGCGTCGACCTGCGCCGCATCGAGCTTCTCGTGGTAATGCCCGTTGACCAGCATCACCGGTGCGCCACAACAGGCGGCAACACACTCTTCCTCGCGCTTGAGGAAGACGCGGCCATCGGCAGTGGATTCACCCAGCTTGCAGCCGAGCTTTTTCTCGGCGTGGGCGACCAGGTCCTCGGCGCCGTTGAGCCAGCAGCTGATGTTGGTGCAGAAGGCGACGTTGTTGCGGCCCACCGGCTGCAGCACGAACATCGAGTAGAAACTCGCCACTTCATACGCCCACACCGGCGGCAGGTTCAGGTACTTGGCCACGGCGGCGATCAGCTCGTCGCTCAACCAGCCGCCGTTCTGTTCCTGCGTCGCGAACAGGCCCTGGATCACGGCCGAGCGCTTGCGGTCGGCCGGGAACTTCGCCACCCAGTGATCGATGTACGCGCGCGTCCCGTCCGACAGCACGACCATCGGGTCGACGTTCTTGCACGCCTCGAAATTTCCAGTCGCTTTCATACGTTCAAATCCTCAGCGATCGCCATGATCAGCGATCCACCTCGCCGAACACGAGGTCGTAGGTACCGATCATCGCCACCGCGTCGGCCAACATGTGGCCGCGGATCACCGCATCCATCGACGACAGGTGCGCAAAGCCCGGCGCGCGCAACTTGACCCGGAACGGCTTGTTCGCGCCGTCGGAGATCAGGTAGCAGCCAAACTCGCCCTTCGGGGCTTCCACCGCGCAATAGGTCTCGCCGGCGGGCACGCAATAACTCTCGGTGAAGAACTTGAAGTGATGGATCAACGCTTCCATCGACTCCTTCATTTCCTCGCGCTCCGGCGGCCGAACCTTGTAGTTGTCGACCATCACCGGACCGGGGTTCGCCTTCAGCCATTTCACGCACTGCTGGATGATCCGGGTCGACTGGCGCATCTCGGCGATGCGGACCAGGTAGCGGTCGTAGCAGTCGCCTTCGGTGCCCAGCGGGATATCGAAATCCATCTCGGCGTATTTGGCGTACGGCTGTTTCTTGCGCAGGTCCCACTCGATACCCGAGCCGCGCAGCATCACCCCGGTCATGCCCCAGGCCTTGGTCAGCTCCGGAGTGACCACGCCGATGCCGACGGTGCGCTGCTTCCAGATGCGGTTGTCGGTCAGCAGGGTTTCGTATTCGTCGACGCGGTGCGGGAAGTCGTTGCAGAACGCTTCCAGGTAATCCAGCAACGAGCCTTCGCGCCACGCGTTGAAACGCTTGAGTTTGGCACCCTTGCGCCACGGCGATTCCTTGTAGCGCGGCATGCGGTCGGGAAGATCGCGATAGACACCGCCCGGCCGGTAGTAGGTCGCGTGCATGCGCGCGCCCGACACCGCCTCATAGCAGTCCATCAGTTCCTCACGCTCGCGGAATGCGTACAGCATCACCGCCATCGCACCCAGATCCAGCGCGTTGGAACCCAGCCACATCAGGTGGTTCAGCAGCCGGGTGATCTCGTCGAACATGGTGCGGATGTACTGCGCGCGGTCGGGCACCTCAAGACCCAGCAGGGTCTCGATGGAGCGCACGTAGGCGTGCTCGTTGCACATCATCGACACGTAGTCGAGACGGTCCATGTAACCGATGGACTGGTTGAACGGCTTGGACTCGGCGAGCTTCTCGGTACCCCGGTGCAACAGGCCCACGTGCGGGTCGGCGCGCTGTACGACCTCGCCGTCCATTTCCAGGATCAGACGCAACACACCATGTGCGGCCGGATGCTGCGGGCCGAAGTTCATGGTGTAGTTGCGGATCTCCGGCGAGCCCTTGAGCATGGAAGTGGCGTTGTCGGTGGTCCGGTTGACCAGCGGCATGGCACTGGCAGGCGTGGTCATGGCTTTACCTCGCGACGCGCGGCGGTCTCGCTCGCGGCCGTCGGATAGCGCGAATCGTCGC
>DATJBR010000053.1:0-2077 GCA_035515255.1 Lysobacter sp.
GGTACGCGTGCCCTACCACCTGACCGGCGGCACCGCGTTCCTGGAGCGCGGCGAGGTCAAGGACGCGCTGTCCTGGCTGCGCCTGATCGCCAACCCCGACGACGACGCCGCTTTCCTGCGCGCGGTGACCTCGCCCAAGCGTGAGGTCGGCGCAACCACCTTGTCCAAACTGGGCGAACTGGCCCAGCGTGCCGGCATGCCGATGTCGCGCGCCGCCGAATCGGTCGGCGCGCTGAAGCAGCTGCCGCCGCGTGCCGGCAACGCGCTCGACGCCTTCGTCGGCATCGTGCGCGGCCTGCGCAACGACGCCCGGCGCCTGACCCCGGCCGAGCTGGTGCGCACGCTGGCCGAGAGGTCCGGCCTGCTCGCTTCGATCCGCGCCCAGTGCAAGGATGAAGCCGGCTTCCAGCGCCGCAAGGCCAACCTGGAAGAGCTGGCCGACTGGTTCGACGGCGGCAAGGGTGCAGGCCCGGGCGAGCTCGCCGCGCAGCTGGCGCTGCTCTCGCACGCCGACAAGGGCGAGGCCGGCAACCAGGTCCGCCTGATGAGCCTGCACGGCGCCAAGGGCCTGGAATTCCGCTACGTCTTCATCGTCGGTGTCGAGGACGGCACCCTGCCGCACGAGGCCAGCATCGACGAAGGCAGCATCGAAGAGGAGCGCCGGCTGCTGTATGTCGGCATCACCCGGGCCAAGGAACAGCTCTGGCTGTCGTACTCGAAAAAAGCGCAGAAGTGGGGCGACACGATCCGCCTCAAACCGAGCCGTTTTATCGACGAACTGCCCGTCGCCGAGATCCAGCGCGACGGTGCCGACCCGGTCGCCGACGCGGCCCGGAAGCAGGAGCGTGCGGCGGCCGGATTGGCCGCGATTCGTGCGCTTTTGAACGACTGACGCCCTGCGCCACACCGTGATGCATCGCACAATTTGAAAGTGACGTTATTTGTCATAAAACCTTGGAACGCCGGGCTTTCAAGCTGAAATCACGACCATCAGTGACTGAATACGTCACGTAAATGTTCACGCCCCGGTCAGGTTCTGTGTTATCGCTAACGGCAATGCAGCCGTAGCTCCATCGCGGTCGCGCGCACTTCGGCGGCTCCCCCGGTTCGTGCCTGGCGCTTCATCCGGCACGAACCATCCAGCTCCGCTGTTCCGGCTCTGCGAGTCAGGAATCCAGGAGGACGGGGAACGGAGGTGTGACTCGGGGGGCGTTGCCGACCTGCTTGGCAGTGCTCCGAATGGAAACGCAGAGGGGAAACCACCTATGTCCGTCTCGAAGTACGCCCGCGCCCGCCGTGGATCGAAAGTTGCAGTCCGTCAAGCGCATCGCGCTCCGCTTTACCTCGCCCTTGCCGCCGCCCTGGCGATGGGGACGGCCACCCCGGTAATGGCCGCCGAGACCTGCGATACCACTTCCGATACCGCCGTCGCGCTGGCGCTCGCCTTTGGCGAGCAGGCGCTGGCCTGCGGCGAAGGCGCCATCGCGGTTGGCAATCACGCCATGGCCGTTGGCAGCTACGGCACGGCCAGCGGCGCGGACACGACGGCACTGGGCAGCAGCGCCAGCGCGCAGCAGGCGGGGGCGACCGCGGTCGGTGCCCTGGCCCGCGCCCGCGGAGCCGGTTCACTGGCCGCCGGATACTCGGCTTCGGCGACCGGCGCGTATTCCACCGCACTGGGTGGCGACTCGCAGGCCACCGCTTTCAACAGCACCGCGGTCGGCAACTCCACCCGGGCGACGGGCAGCAACAGCACCGCGCTGGGCAGCGACGCCACCGCTTCGGGAGCCAACAGCCTGGCCAGCGGTCAGGACGCCAGGGCCAGCGGCCTCAACAGCGTCGCGGTCGGCGGAGCGCTCGATGGCTACCTGTCCACCGAGGCATCCGGCGACTATTCCACCGCCGTCGGTGGTGCCGCCTGGGCGATGGGAGACAACAGCACCGCCCTGGGCAACTACGCCGAAGCCCAGGCCTCCAACAGCGTGGCGCTGGGCGCCGACTCGATCGCCAATCGCGCCGACAGCGTGTCGGTCGGCAGCAGCGGCAGCGAACGCCAGATCACCAACGTCGCAGCGGG
>DATJBR010000054.1:0-12438 GCA_035515255.1 Lysobacter sp.
TTGCTACGGATGTGGCGTCGTTAGTTCCGATAGAGAAAGGCTTAGCCATTGAGGCAAGCGGAGTTACGCTGAACGTTTCTGCGGACGAAGAAATACCAATGGCCCTCAAAGTCAGCATAGCCCGGGTAAGCGAAGCGCAAGCGGGTTCACTTCCTGACTGCCCATAAACACAAGGCCCGCGATCGCGGGCCTTGTCGTTGTTGGCGTTGTTGATGTTTGGCAGTGCCTGTCCTGTAATGAACCAGAAGTTTTGAACAGGCAGGCTGGGACTCGGCGGACTTGTCCACCATGGGGCGTGTTCGTCGATGCCAACGCCGCCAAAGCGTTATCGCAGCGTCATGACCCGACATCATGCGACACGGGTGACAGGTGACTGGATCTGTTTTCCTGCATCGCCAGTCGAGGCGGGTCGAGATCAACACGGCACGTGCCCGCTTCACCGGGGCGGCTACCATCGACGGTTCTGTTGCGACCGCTCCGGTCGCGCGTCCTCCTCCTGGAGTTGCCCGATGCGCAAGACCCGTCTGTCCCTGATGCTCGCCGCCGGCCTCGGCACCCTTGTCGTCTGCCAGGCGCCGCCGGCCTTGGCGCAGGCGCCGGATCCGACCACGGCGCAGGCCGGGCAGGACGCGCGCTTCGCGCAGGTGGCCGAGTCGCTGCTGATGCGCGCGCTGGAGCGAAGCCCGGAGTGGTCGGTCCGCGCGGGCCGTTACGACAACGCGTCATTGCTGACGATCCCCGATGCTGCCAGCCGTGCCGACGACCTCGCTTTTGCCGAGGCCGGTCTGGCCGAACTGGCTGCGTTTGACCCCGCGCAGCTGTCGGCCAGCCAGCGCATCGACCACACGCTGCTGAAGAACCGCTTCGAGTCGACGCGCTGGTACCTGCAGACCTTCCGTGATTGGGCCTGGAACCCGTCGCGCTACAACGTCGCCGGCACGATCGCGTTGCTGCTCAACACCCCGTATGCGTCCGAGGACGAGCGTCTGCGCACGGTAATGGCGCGTCTGGAGCAGGTGCCGCAGTACTACGCCGCCGCGCAGGCGAACATCGCCGACCCTACGGTCGAGCACGTGGACCTGGCGATCGTGCAGAGCCGTGGCTCGCTGAGCGTGTTCGGCGACGGGCTGCGCCAGCGCATCGCCGCATCCGGGCTGACCGCCGACGAGCAGGCGCTGTTCAACGCGCGCATCGATGCCGCCCGCGGCGCGATCGACGGCTGGACGGGCTGGCTGGAAGGCGAGCAGCAACGGCTGGCGGCTGCGGGCGAGACGCGCTCGTTCCGCATCGGCGAGGCGCTGTACGGGCCCAAGTTCCGCTTTGATGTGCAGTCGCACTACACCGCCGCCGAGCTGTACCAGCGTGCGGTCGACGAGAAGAACCGCCTCCACGACCAGATGGACGCGACCACGATCGAACTGTGGCCGAAGTATTTTCCGGATAGCCCGATGCCGGAAGATCGTCTGGAGCGCATCGGCCGGATGATCGACAAGCTGTCCGCGCGCCATGTCAGCCGTGAAGAATTCTTTCCCGAGATCAAGCGCCAGATCCCGCTGCTGACCGACTTCGTGCGCGAGCACGACCTGCTCGACCAGGACGCCAGCCGGCCGCTGGTGGTGCGCGAGACGCCCGAGTACATGCGTGGCGGCGGCGCGGGCGCGTCGATCAGCGCGCCGGGCCCGTTCAACCCGACCGCCGACACCTACTACAACGTCAGCCCGCTGGATGCCTACAGCGATGCCGAGGCCGAGAGCTTCCTGCGCGAGTACAACCACTGGGTGCTGCAGATCCTCAACATCCACGAGGCGGTGCCCGGCCACTACACCCAGCTGCTGCACGGCAACAAGAGTCCCAGCCTGGTCAAGAGCCTGCTCGGCAACGGCGCGATGATCGAAGGCTGGGCGGTGTACTCGGAGCGGATGATGCTCGAAGCCGGCTGGGGCGAGCAGGCACCGGAAATGTGGCTGATGTACGGCAAGTGGAACCTGCGCGTGGTCACCAATGCGGTTCTCGACTACGCCGTGCATGTGCTTGGCATGACGCAGGAAGCGGCGATGGACCTGCTCAAGCGCGAGGCGTTCCAGGAGGAAACCGAGGCGGTCAACAAGTGGCGCCGGGTGCGCCTGTCGCAGGTGCAGCTGACCAGCTACTTCACCGGCTACGCCGAGATCATCGACCTGCGCGAGCAACGCAAGGCCGAACTGGGCGATGCGTTCGACCTGAAGGCCTTCCACAACGAGTTCCTGAGCTACGGCAATGCGCCGGTGCCGGCGATCGCCGAGCTGATGGCGGAGTAGTAGACCGGCCCGGTCGGATGCGCGGCGGCGTGGCGGGGTCCCGTCGCCGTCGCTGTCCTACACTTGCCGGCCATGAGAATCGCCAGACAAGCCTGTTTGAGGCCCGCCTACCTGTGGCCCGCCGTCCTGATGGCGCTCGTTGTCTCGGTCATCCTGCTGGCGGTGGGATCGACGCTGCCGTTGCTGGACGGGCGCGTGCACTCCAGCATGTGGGCCGATACCGCCGACACCGGCCTGGGACGCGCGATCGAGCCGCTGGTCCGGGAACATCCTGGACGTTCGGGCATCGTCGCGCTGCGGGACGGGCGCGATGCGTTCGCCACCCGCTCGCTGATGGCCGACGCGGCCGAGCGCACGCTGGATGTGCAGTACTACATCTGGCGCGACGACATGTCCGGCACGCTGCTGTTCGAGGCCCTGCACCGCGCCGCCGACCGTGGCGTGCGGGTGCGGCTGCTGCTTGACGACAACAACACCGCCGGCATGGACACGGTCCTGGCCACGCTGGACGCCCACCCGCTGATCCAGGTGCGGTTGTTCAATCCGTTCAAGCAACGCCGCTGGCGCGTGCTGGGTTACCTGACCGATTTTCCACGCCTCAACCGGCGCATGCACAACAAGTCCTTCACCGCCGACAACCAGGCCACCATCGTCGGCGGGCGCAACGTCGGCGACGAGTATTTCGACGCCGGCGACGGCGTGCTGTTCGTCGATCTGGACGTGTTGGCGATCGGGCCGGTGGTGGACGATGTCTCGCGCGATTTCGACCGCTACTGGGCCAGCGGGTCGTCGTATCCGGTCGACCGGCTGCTGCCTGCCGCGGCCGCCGGTGCCATATCGGATCTGGCCGCCGCGGCCTCGCTGGTCGAGCACGATCCCGCCGCGAGCGCCTATGTGGAGGCGCTGCAGACCTCGCCCCATGTGCAGGCATTGCAGAGCGGGCAGTTGCCGTTCGAGTGGGCGCCCACCCGCATGCTCAGCGACGATCCGGCCAAGGGTCTGGGGCAGGCGGCACCGGAAAGCCTGCTGGCGCAACGCCTCCTGCAGGCCATCGGTGCGCCGGAGCGGGAGCTGCAGGTGGTCTCGCCGTACTTCGTTCCCACCCAGGCCGGCGTGGACTACCTGGTCGGGCTGGCGCGGCAGGGCGTGGCGGTGTCGGTGCTGACCAATTCCCTGGAGGCGACCGACGTCGCGGCCGTGCATGCCGGGTATGCCAAGCGCCGCAAGCCGTTGCTGGAGGCGGGCATCTCGTTGTTCGAGATGAAGCGCGAAGCCACCGGCGTCGCGGTGCTCCATCGCAAGCTCACGGGCAGCTCGGCGTCCAGCCTGCATGCGAAGACGTTTGCCGCCGACGGCACGCGCGCCTTCGTCGGCTCGTTCAATTTCGATCCGCGTTCCGCACACCTGAATACCGAAATGGGGTTCGTGATCGACAGCCCGTTGATGGCGCAGGGTATTGCCGGGGCGTTTGTCGATGAGGTGCCGGCCAACGCCTACCGGGTGCGTCTGGGGCACGACGGCAAACTGCAGTGGGTCGAGCAGGTGGATGGCGGGCAGATCGTGCATGACGACGAACCCGGCGCAGGCTTCTGGCTGCACGCCATGGTCGCGGTGATGTCGGTCCTGCCGATCGAGTGGCTGTTGTGACGTTGGCCGGTGAGAGGCGTGGCCAGGTTTACACGGCTAGGCGCGCTTGGCCCGCGCCCGGACGATCTGCGACACTTGAATGTGCTTGTTGAACCGAATTTCGTGCCCAGTCCCGTGTCTACCGTGCCTGCCAGTTCCCCCCTGATCCCGATTCCGTCGGTCGCGACCATCGACGATCCGCCCCCGTTGCGCCCCGAGCGTCCGTTGCCGACGGACTGCTGCGACAGCGGTTGCGACCCCTGCGTGCACGATCTCTATATCGAGGAAGTGGAGCATTACGAGGCATTGCTGGCTGCATGGCGAGCGCGCAATCCCGGTCGAGAGCCTGGTTGAGTCGTATCCCGTTGTGCCCGCCCTTCGGCCGTCTCTGCGGGACGACCGCGCGCTCCGGGAAAGCGAAACAGCTCCGACTCCCGCTTACGGCGCGCTCACCTGTGTCCCACTCACATCGCCGCGTTCGATTTCCTCGGCAGTCGCCTCGCGCACGTCGACGACCTCCAGGTCGAAATGCAGGTTCTGGCCGGCCAGCGAGTGATTGCCGTCAACGGTGATCCGGTCGCCATTGACCTTCAGCACCGTGGCCAGCAACGGGCCTTCCGTGGTTTCGGTCAGGAACTGCATGCCCGGCTGCAACGACTCCACGCCTTCGAATGCCGAGCGCGGCACCACCTGCACCAGCCGTTCGTGGCGCGGACCGTAAGCATCCTCGGGGGCGACATCGGTGAGAAGCCGGGCACCGGTTTTTTTCCCGACGAGGGCCTTTTCCAGTCCCGGCATGAGCTTTCCGCCGCCGTGCAGGTAGATCAGCGGCGCGTCGGCGGGCGACTTGTAGATGACCTGGCCGGCGTCGTCAGTGAGGGTGTAATGCACCGTGGCAACACGGCGGTCGGTGATTTCCATCGGAAACCTCGTGGGAGTGGAGTAGGGAAGGGTGACGGGAGTGCGATGACGACCGCCGGGCAAAGCAACAGGGCGTGGGCAGGCTAGGGAAAGCGCTGGCCGGCCGCAACCGCGGCATGCGGCAATCCCGCAGGGCTGCAGGCCCGGCAACTGCCGTGGCATGCTGTCCGGCCTTTTCCGCAGCGTGTTCCGTCATTGGGCCTGAATACCGTCATTACCGCCGTCGACCTGGTCGGCACCTTTGCGTTCGCGATCAGTGGCGCGACCGTCGGGGTGCGCAACCGGCTGGATCTGTTCGGCGTGCTGGTGCTGTCGTTCGCGGCGGCGACCGCTGGCGGCATCACCCGCGATGTGCTGATCGGCGCGACGCCGCCGGTCGCACTGGCGAACTGGCATTACCTGGCGGTGAGCTGCCTGGCGGGTGTCGTCACCTTCTATCGCTACGCCGACATCGAGCGCCTGCGCAATCCCGTGCGGGTGTTCGATGCCGTGGGGCTTGCCCTGTTCGCGGTCATCGGCACGCTCAAGGCGCTGGAGCACGGGCTGGGGCCGGTGGGTGCGATCCTGCTGGGGATGCTCAGCGGCATCGGCGGCGGCATCGTCCGCGACGTGCTGGTGGCGCGTACGCCGGTGGTGTTCCAGTCGGATCTGTATGCGATAGCGGCCATGCTCGGTGCGATCGTGGTGGTGGTCGGCGAAGCGCTCGACCTGCCATCGGTACCGGTGATGCTTGCCTCTGCGATGCTCTGCTTCGGATTGCGCTACATGGCGATCCGCTATGACTGGCACCTGCCGGTGGCACCGCACCGTGATGGCTGACCCGGCGCCCGGCATGCTGCGGAACTGCTATGTTTCGCACGGGGAAGGCCGGAGGCCGGAAACATGGAAACGATGAGGTCCTGCAACCTGCGTGACCGCGTGCTGCGCGTGCTTTCCTGCCTGGTGCTGACCGCCGTGCTGGGCGGCTGCGCGACGTTGGCGTCGTCATCCGCGTCGGATTACGAGAAAAGCCTCGCGATCGCCGAGGCGGCCCGCGAGGCGGGCGAGTCGGAATCGGCGATGGCCGCCTATCGCCAAGCGGTCGCCGAGGAGCCTTCACACACGCAGCCATGGCGGCAGATCGCCCGTTTACATGCCCAGGAGGGCCAATGGGCACAGGCGTTCGCCGCCGCCCAGCGGGTCCTGCAGCTTGAGCCGGATGATGCCGAGGCTGGCGAGCTGCTCGTTCACAGCGGCCTGCAGGTGGCCGGGCAGGCGCTGCAGCACTTGCAGGAGGACGATGTTGGGCAGGTGGAGATGAACCGCGAGCAGGCCGAGGCTTTGCTGGCGCAGATGGTCACGATTTTCGGCGTGGAGGCGATTCCGGCGGAAGTGCTTGAGGATTTTGGCAAGACCGTGATCGACAGATACCGCGCGCGACCTTTCAAGGCGCCGCATAACCGGCAAACGCCGAAGACCCCTGAGAAAACAACGGCCGATCCGTTCGATGTGCTGGGCGACGGCCGCCCCGGTTGATCCGGTACCGGCATCGCGGTCATCGACTGCACCGCCGTCAACATCACCGCTGTCAACATCCGGTTGCCTACCGCCGGTCACCGGTATGATCGGCGGATGGCTAAACTGCTGCTCAACCTGCGCATGGTGCTCGACGACGAGATCGAGGACGTGCGCGCGATGCTCGACGAGAACCGGATCGAGTTCTACGAAACCAGGCCCAGCCGCTGGGGTATTTCCTACGGCGGCATCTGGCTGACCCACGACCGCGACCTGCCGGAGGCGAAGCGGCTGATGGCGGTCTATCAGGCCAGGCGCCAGGCGAACGCGCGCGCCGAATACGAGGCGGGCCAGCGCGACGGCACCGGCCGGACGTTCAAGGACGTGCTGCGCGAGGAGCCGGGCCGGGTGCTGCTGGCGGCCGCCGCCATCATCGTGCTGCTTGGCCTGGTGGCGTTGCCGGCGATCCTGCTGCGCGGGTAGCAGGCGGGCGCAGGTCGGGACTGGCAGGCTGGACCAAGGGCTTGCACAGGCAGGCCTGGTCAGCGCCCGGTCAAAGGCCTTTCACGAGCAGGATTCTTCCGGTTCTGGCCGCAGGGCTTTCTGCCTTGCAGAGGCGCCGGATCGACTGTCGAACCACGGCAGCATGACCTGGATCAGCGGCCCGATCAGCAGCATGTAGCCCACCGTGCCGATCCCCAGCGTGCCGCCCAGCAGGAACCCGGACGCCAGCACGCCGCCTTCGATCAGGGTTCGCACCAGCCGCACCGATCGCCCGGTACGGCGCACCAGCCCGGTCATCAGGCCGTCGCGCGGTCCTGGCCCGAGGTGTGCGCCCAGGTAGGCGGCCGTCGCTGCGCCGTTGAGGGCGATGCCACCGACCAGCAATGCCGTGCGAGAGACCAGTGACAGGTCGGCCAGTCGATCGCCGATCAGGCCATTGACGGCGTCGAACACCAGTCCGATCACGATCGCATTGCAGACGGTTCCGAATCCCGGCTTCTGCCGGATGGGCAGCCATGCCAACAGGACGACGAAACTCACCGCCACCGTGACCCGGCCCATCGACCAGCCGCCCTGCAGGGCGATGCCCTGGTGCAGCACGTCCCACGGCATCAGGCCGAGGTCGGACTGCAGCATCATCACCATCGACACGCCGTAGGCGATCAGTCCGAGAAACAGTTTGAGCAGGCGGGAAGGCATGGGCGGCCGGATCGGGAAGAGTGCCGTGGGGCGGGCCGCCAATTCTAGAGGCTTGGGCAGGAGACGGGGTTGGAGGTGGGAATGAGCCCCGACCGTGCCATGGCGAACCGGCTAACATAAAGCGCTTCCCTCACGAGGTTTCCCCATGACCATTTCCATGCATGCCGCGTCCGTTCCCGTCTTCAAGCAGATGCTCGGCAGCCTTGTCTCGATCCTGGAAAAAGCCGAGACCTATGCGGAAGAACGCAAGATCGACCCGACCGTGCTGCTGCAGTCGCGGCTGTTTCCCGACATGTTCCCGCTGGTGCGGCAGGTGCAGATCGCCTGCGACTTCGCCAAGGGCGTGACCGCGCGCCTGGCCGGTGCCGAGGTGCCCGCGTACGACGACACCGAGCAGACCATCGAGCAGTTGAAGGTGCGCGTCGAGCGCACGATCGCCTTTGTCGACAGCTTCGATGCCTCGCGTTTTGAAGGCGCCGAGGAGCGCGAGATCGTGACCCGCCCGGGCACGCCGAAGGAGCGCCGCTTCAGCGGCCAGGACTACCTGCTGACCTACGGTTTGCCGCAGTTTTTCTTCCACGTCACGACGGCCTACGCGGTGCTGCGCCACAACGGGCTGGAGATCGGCAAACGCGACTACATGGGCGCGTACTGATCCGCTTCAATTCGGGCGTGGCTACCGCCGCGCCCGGGCTTTTTCATCGCAAGGTGCGCGTGGGCAAGGCACCTGAACTAGGCACCTGCTCCCGTCAATCCGCCGCTCAGAAACGTTCGCTGACCGGCATGTAGCGCCACTGGCCCACCGGCATCTTGTTCAGGCCGATCCGGCCGATCCGCAAACGCCGGATCGACACGACCTCCAATCCGACCTGCGCGCACATATCACGCAACTGCCCCGCACGGACGTCCTTGATCGCGAAACGCAGGCGGACCTCGTTCTGCCAGCTGACCTTGCAGGCATCCAGCACGCGGCCCTGGTAGCTCAGGCCGCGGGTCAGCCGGCTCAAGGTGTAGGGGCCGGTCTGTCCGCTGATTTCGACCAGGAACTCCTGCTCGATCTTCGGCCCGTCCTCTTTCAATCGGCGGATGACGCGCGGGTCCTGGCTGAACACCACCAGGCCGCTGGCCTGCGCATCCAGCGGCATCAAGGGCGTCAGGTGGGAGAAGTGGCGTTGCAACACGCGGATGCCGCGGCGGTGATCGCCTTCGGCGCGGTTGTCTTCGGTGACCAGCGACCCGCTGGCATCCCAGACCATGCCCGCCGGCTTGTGCAGCAGCATCGTCGCCGGTTCGGCGGCCTCCAGCGTCGCGTCGGGGTCCAACTCCACGCACTGATCGGTCACCATGAACTGCGGCGACTCGACCACCTCGCCATCCACCCGGACCCAGCCGCCTTCGATGTACTGTTCGGCCTGCGCCCGCGAGCAGGCGGCCAGTTCGGATACGCGACGCGACAGGCGCTCGCTCTGGGACGGCAACGCGGACGGGTCCGGCTCGGACATCGGTGGTACCTGGATCGGGCGGGCCAGTGTAAGGCGGTGTCGGCGAAATGGGCCGTCAGGACAGATCGGCTGCCGGATCGAGCGAGATTTCCGGCTCGTCGGGGGCGACGGACACGCCGGTCCTGCCCTGGCGTACCGGCGCGGCCAGGCGGCCGAGCGCGCTGTCCAGCAGGCGTTGCAGTTTCTGCGCCGCGCCGTTGACCGCCTCGCGCACCTTGTCGGCGTCGTGGCTCACCACCACCGGCTGACGACCTTCCAGACGGGCCTCCATCACGCAATGCTTGTCGCCGAGGCCGGCCTTGCCCGCATTGAGATCGCGAAGATGCACCTCGACGCGCGACACCTGCGCGCCGAAGCGATCAAGCGCCTTGCTGACGACGCTGTCCACATGTTCGGTGAGCGACTCGTCGTGCTGGATGTTCCGGTCGGTATGGAGCTGGATCTTCATTCGGCGTCTCCTTTCATCGGCCACCGGTCTGGTGCCGCCTGGTTGACACGCTAGCGCCGGCATCCTTTACACGGTGAGAAGACCGCTAAAATCGACCGATGATCCTGAATATCGCCGCCTACCATTTCTCCGTCGTTGCCGATCCCCAGACCCTGGCCGATGTTCTGCGTGGCCGCGCCGAGGCGAATGGGCTGCGCGGCACCGTGCTGATCGCCGCGGAGGGCATCAACCTGTTTCTCGCCGGCGAAGGCGATGCCGTGCACGATTTTCTCGGCGTGCTGCGTGCCGACGCGCGCTTTGCCGACATCACGGTCAAGTTCAGCCGCAGCCGGGCACAGCCGTTCGCGCGGCTGAAGGTCAAGGTCAAGCCGGAGATCATCAGTTTCCGTCGTGACAAGGCATCGCCGCTGAGCGCGGGCCGTGCGCCGGTGGTGAGTCCCGATGACCTCGCCCGCTGGATCGTGCAGGGCACCGACGATGCCGGCAGGCGGCTGGTGCTGCTGGACACGCGCAACCGGGAGGAGGTGGGCTACGGCACGTTTGCCGGCGCGCTGACGCTGCCGATCGACAACTTCACCGAGTTGCCCGAAGCGCTTGAGCCGCACCGCGAAGCGTTGAGCGATGCCACCGTGGTCAGCTTCTGCACCGGCGGTATCCGGTGCGAGAAGGCCGCGCTGTGGCTGCGCGCCGACGGCATGGACAACCTGTTGCAGCTCGATGGCGGCATCCTGGGCTATTTCGAGCAGGTGGGTGGTGCGGGTTACGACGGCCACTGTTTCGTGTTCGATGAGCGGGTCGCGCTGGGTCCGGCGCTGCAGCCGCTGGTCGAATCCGAGCCTGCTGCATAAGTGTGGAACGGGGGATCTGATCGGGCTAGTTTGGTCCGGCCGATTGCAGGCGATGCAAGTCCGTCGTGACGACGGATAGCGACGAGGTTGACCTTCCCATCATGGGAAACCGGAGAATGATCCGCAAGCCAAGCTCCGGAGTCCGCCATGTCTGCACCCGCCATCCCCGCAAATGACCTGCGCGCCAACCCGCGCACCGTGCGTTTCGACGTCCTCGGGATGTCGTGCGCGTCCTGCGTGGGCCGGGTCGAGAAGGCGCTGGCCAAGGTGCCGGGCGTGCAGGCGGCCAGCGTCAATCTGGCCACCGAAAGCGTGGAAATCCGGGCTGGCGACGAGGTGACCGCAACGACGCTGGTCGATGCAGTAAGCGCGGCCGGTTACCGGGTTCCGGGCGAATCGGTCGATCTGGCGATCGAAGGCATGACCTGCGCGTCGTGTGCCGGCCGGGTCGAAAAGGCACTCGCGGCGGTGCCCGGCGTGCTGGAGGTCACCGTCAACCTGGCGACCGAGCGCGCCACCGTGCGTACGGTGGGCGGCACAGATCCGGTCGCGTTGATCGCTGCGGTCACCCAGGCCGGCTACGCCGCGACCTTGCCGCAGGGCGAGTCGACGGTCGATGCCACCACTTCCGCATCGGGCGGGACGGCGGCGGCAAACCCACGGCGCTCGCGCGAACTGCGCCACCTCATCATCGCGATCCTGCTGTCGGCGCCGTTGATGTTGCCGATGCTGGCGATGCCGTTCGGCCGCGACTGGATGCTGCCGGGATGGTGGCAGTTCGCGTTGGCGACGCCGGTGCAGTTCTGGCTGGGTGCGCGCTTCTACCGCGCCAGCTGGGGCGCACTGAAGGCACGCACCGGCAACATGGATTTGCTGGTCGCGCTCGGTACCAGCGCGGGCTATGGCCTCAGTGTGTTTCACCTGCTGGTCGATGCGGGGCAGGGCGACGGCCATCTCTACTTCGAAGCCTCGGCGGTGGTGATCACCCTGGTCCTGCTGGGCAAATGGCTGGAGGCGCGGGCCAAACGACAGACCACCGAGGCGATCCGGGCGTTGCAGGCGTTGCGCCCGGCGACCGCGCGGGTGCTGCGCGACGGCGTGGAGCAGCAGGTGCCGCTGGCCGAGGTCGTCGTCGGTGACGAGGTCAGCGTGCTGCCCGGTGAACGCATCCCGGTCGATGCCGAGATCCTGGAAGGCCGCAGTCATGCCGACGAGTCGCTGATCACCGGCGAGTCCCTGCCGGTCGCCAAGCAACCCGGTGACCGGGTGACCGGCGGTGCGGTGAACGGCGAGGGCCGGCTGCGGCTGCGCACGCTCGCGGTCGGCGCGGAGACCGCGTTGGCCCGGATCATCCGGCTGGTCGAGGACGCGCAGGCGAAGAAGGCGCCGATCCAGCGCATGGTCGACAAGGTCAGCGCGGTGTTCGTGCCGGTGGTGGTTGGTATTGCGGCGCTGACGCTGCTGGGCTGGGGCGTGCTGGGGGGCGACTGGAATGTGGCGATTCTCAACGCCGTCGCGGTGCTGGTGATCGCCTGTCCGTGCGCGCTGGGCCTGGCCACACCGACCGCAATCATGGCCGGTACCGGCGTCGCCGCCCGCGCCGGCATCCTGATCAAGGACGCCGAAGTGCTGGAAACCGCGCGCTCGTTGCAGGTGATCGCCTTCGACAAGACCGGCACCCTGACCGAAGGCCGGCCGACCCTGGCAGAACACGTGGCGGTCGATGGCGACCACGCCGCCCTGCTGCGACTGGCGGGTGCATTGCAGTCGGGCAGCGAGCATCCGCTGGCGAACGCGGTGGTGGAAGCCGCGCGACCGGCCGGCTTTCCGCAGGCGACGAAGGTGAGGGCGCTGGCCGGCCGCGGGTTGGAAGGCGATGTCGAAGGCCGCGACCTGCTGCTGGGCAGTTCCCGGCTGATGCAGGAGTCCGGCGTCGACGTTGGTGTCCTGCGAGCGCGCGGAGACGAGTTGGCGGCGCACGGCCACAGCGTGTCGTGGCTGGCCGAACGGGCTGCGGGCGAGGCCCGTCTGCTTGGCCTGCTCGCGTTCCGCGATGAGCCTCGACCGCAGGCGCGGGCCGCGATCGACACCCTGCACCG
>DATJBR010000055.1:0-2740 GCA_035515255.1 Lysobacter sp.
GCGGCGAGGTTGCCGGACTCGGAAATCTGCTCGCTGCGGACGATCGCAGGGTCCGGCCCGTAGACCTCGCGCGCCTGCTCGGTCTGGGCGAAGTCCATGTCCACGCTGACCTGGGTGCTGACCCGGCCGGGGCCGGTCATCGGTGCCAGCAACTCCTGGATGCGCTGCACGTAGACCGCCTCCTGGCGGCGCTGTTGCTCGAAACGCTTGGCGCCGATCGCCGCGTCGCTGTCCGGATCGGTCTCCGACAGCATGCGGCCGAACTGGTCGACCACGGTGATGCTGTCCAGCGGCAACTGCGGAATGCTGTTGGACACCAGATGCACGATCGCGTTGACCTGGCCGGTTTCCAGCACGCTGCCGTTGCGCAGGTGCAGCACCACCGACGCGCTGGCCGGCTCCTTCTGGCGGGTGAAGGCGCTGGGCTTGGGAATCGCCAGATGCACGCGGGCTTCCAGCACCGGCCGCAGGTTGGCGATGGTGCGGGCCAGTTCGGTCTCCAGCGCGTGCTGGTAACGCGCGTTCTCGACGAACTGGCTAGTGCCGAAGCCCTGATCGCCCTGCAGCGACTCGAAACCGCCGCCGCTGCTCGCCGGCAACCCGGCGGAGGCGAGGGCCAGCTTGGCCTGCCCGCTCTGGTCGGTGGGCACCGCGAGGGCACCGCTGACCGGGTCGATGCGGAACGGGATGCGCGCAGTGCGCAGCAGGTCGGACGCCTCGCTGGTGGATTTCGCGTCCAGTCCGGCGAACACCGGCACGTAGTCGGGGCGCTGGGTCCAGAAGAACAGCCACAGCCCGATCGCAATCGCCGCCGCGACCAGCGCGAACGTACCCAACTGGCGCACGACCGGGATGTCCTGCAACGGACCCATCTCGCGCAGGCCGGCCAGGGGATTCTTGGGAAGGGGAATGACGCTCATCTATGCGATCTCGGGAATGCCTGGCGGTGGCTTGCTGGATTACGGCCGGCTGGATGACGGCTTGTTGGAGTCAGCGCCGTCATATCGGCATGTTCATCACGTCCTGGTAAGCCTGCACCAGGCGGTTGCGCACTTCGGCGGTGGCCTTGAAGGCAACCGACGACTGCTGCATGGCGACCATCACCCGGGCCAGGTCCGCGCGCGGGTCGCCCATCTCGAACGCCTGCTGCATCTGCCCCGCGTGGTTCTGCGCGCGGCTGACGTTGTCGAGCGCGTTGTTCAGCGTTTCCGAGAAGCCCGGTCCCTTTACCCCCTCGGCCTGCCCGATGCCGCCGGGATTGATCGCACCGGGGTTGATCGCGTTGCCCACCGGCGCATCACCCAGACGGCCGCCCGCCTGCGACTGGTGCGCGCGGATCTGGGAAAGAATCGAGGAAATCGCGTCGGTCATGGCCGGGGTTCAGGCTGTCAGGTCAACTGCGCCTGACGATGCAAGCCGTGTGCCAGCGGTGCGTCGGGATCTTGTCGCGGCTTTGCGTCGACCTGGGACGGCCCGGCCGGTCGCGATCCCGGCCACGAAGCTGCAGGCGAGGGGGTTCTTTCCACGGCGCGGCCCGGAACAGCCGGCTTCGATCACTTCCCGGCAGCCGGAGGCGCCCTGCGGGGTAGTTGCTCCTTCCCTCGATCGGCCATCCCTGGCCGACTCGGGGCCGCGGGCATCCATGCCCGCTCTACGCAACCACCCCGCAGGACGCCTTCAGCGGATCGTTGCGCTGGCTTCGGAAACATGGGGCGTCAGTTCAGACTGTGGTGGCAGCGCTTTGGTATCGGGGTTTTACCGGAGGGCATTTCGTTGTTTGACCCATTCCCCGGCAAGCTCAGATGGCAAGGCTTCGAAAAAGGCATTCCGCTTTGACCCTTGCCTCAAAAGTTCGGATATCTACGCGGGAGGCCGGTGCCGGGTATTGCGGAAAGCAGACCAAGGGTGAACGTGGCCCGTTTGCGCGGCATTGCCGCGCGGGTCGCGTGAACGCCCGGCGCGCTGCGCCGGGCCGGACCGCGGAGCGGGTCTGCGTCCCCGAGTCAGGGCAGGACGCCCTGACCGAGGGGTGAGCAATCGCCCCCGGCACGGGCCTCCCTTCGCGCAACCAGCCGAAGCTGCTTTTTACGCAGGCAGCGCTATTCATCGCCATGCAACAGTTAAAAGCGAAGGCGCTGGATTCCCGCCTTCGCGGGAATGACGAAAAAAATCAAGTCGCCCTGAGCCGCGCCAGTCAATCCGGAACCGGTCGACCGGTTTGCCAACCACAGTCACCACGCCATCGCGGATGCACCGCTTGACCGCCGGTTTACCGGCTTTCCCAATTCACTTCAGGCTTCAGCGCTCGATGCCGTACTTCCGCAGTTTTTCCACCAGGGTGGTCCGGCGCAGGCCCAGCAGCGGGGCGGCGTGGGCGACCACGCCATCGGCCTGTTCCAGCGCGGCGCGGATCAGTTCCAGTTCGACATCGGCGATGTGCGAGCGCAGGTCCATGCCCTCCGCCGGCAGCGTGGCGCGGGGTGACAGGGCCGCGGCGGGGTGGGGTTCGTCCACTGGCTTGTCGTCCGTCGGGTTCCCGGTCGGATCGACAGCGGCGGCCTTCGGTGCGGACTCCTCCGGCAACTCCGGCATCCCGGCCCGGTAGCGCGCGGGCAGGTCGGTGGCGCGGACGATTTCTGCGGGATGCAGCACCGCCAGCCGTTCCAGCAGGTTGCTCAACTCGCGCACGTTGCCCGGCCAGGCGTAATGGCGCAGCACGTCCACCGCGCCCTCGCTCAGG
>DATJBR010000056.1:0-2029 GCA_035515255.1 Lysobacter sp.
CCCAACTCGCGCGCGAGCGTCGCGACACCGCCCATGAACGTGCCGGCGATGCCGAGGATGTGCAGTTTCATGACCCGATCAGCCGACTGCCGGTACCGGCTGCAGCGCACTGATGATGCGCGTGAATACTTCATCCAGCGAACCCACGCCGTCGACCACGCTGAGCTTGCCGCGCTGGCGGAAAAAATCCACCACCGGCGCGGTCTGGTCGGTGTAGACCTTCAATCGGGTGCGCACGGATTCGGGCGTGTCATCAGCGCGGCCTTCGGCCTGGGCGCGGCCGGCGATGCGCTCCACCAGCAGTTCGCTCGGCACGTCCAGCTGCACCGCCGCATCCATCGGCTGGCCGATGCGCTCCAGCAGCGCGTTCAACGCGTCGGCCTGGGCCAGGTTGCGCGGGTAGCCATCCAGGATGAAACCGCCCTTGGTGTCATCGCGCGAGAAACGGTTCTCCAGCATGCCCAGCAGGATCTCATCCGACACCAGCTCGCCACGGGCCATCACCGCGCTGGCCTCGCGGCCAAGTGCGCTGCCGGCGGCGACTTCCGCGCGCAGCAGGTCGCCAGTGGAAATGTGCGGCACCTGCAGGTGCTCCTTGAGGCGGACCGCCTGGGTGCCCTTGCCGGAACCGGGCGGGCCGAGAAGTACCAATCGCATCGCTGTCTCCTGAGTCGGGAACCTGTGCCTCACGGGGCGGGCGCTACACTCGCAGCTGCCTGTCAACCTGCCGGGGCAAATGGCGCTCAGCTTAACGCATCCGCGCGCCTTCTCCGGCATTCCCCAATGGAAATCCCATGTCATCCGGAACCCTCCTTTACGCGCAATCCGGCGGCGTCACCGCCGTCATCAACGCCACCGCTTCGGCCGTCATCCAGACCGCCCGCGCCCACAGGATCAAGGTACTGGCCGCCCGCAACGGCATCCTGGGCGCGCTGCGCGAGGATCTGATCGATACCTCGAAAGAGCCGATCGCCGCAATCCGCGCCCTCGCCCACACCCCCGGCGGGGCCTTCGGCTCGTGCCGGTTCAAGCTCAAGTCGCTGGACGGGGACCGGGCGAAATACGAACGCCTGCTCGACGTGCTGCGGGCGCATGACGTGCGCTGGTTCCTCTACAACGGCGGCAACGATTCGGCCGATACCGCGTTGAAAGTGTCGAAGCTGGCGGCCGAGTTCGACTACCCGCTGGCGTGCATCGGTGTGCCCAAGACCATCGACAACGACCTCGCATTGACCGACTGCAGCCCGGGCTTCGGCTCGGCCGCGAAGTACACCGCGGTATCGGTGCGCGAAGCGGCGCTGGATGTCGCGGCGATGGCCGAAACCTCGACCAAGGTGTTCGTGTACGAAGCGATGGGCCGCCACGCCGGCTGGCTGGCCGCCTCCGCCGGGCTGGCCGGAAACGGCCCCGATGAGGCACCGCACATCATCCTGTTTCCCGAGCGGCCGTTCGACGAGGCTGACTTCTTTGCCCGCGTGAAAGCCGTGGTCGAGCGGGTCAGCTATTGCGTCGTGGTCGCCAGCGAAGGCATCCAGACGGCCGATGGTTCATTTGTCGCCGATGCCGGTGGCAGCGTGGACTCCTTCGGCCACTCGCAGTTGGGCGGCGTCGCTTCCCACCTCGCCGGTCGGGTCCAGCACGCGCTCGGTTACAAGGTGCACTGGGCGCTGCCCGACTACCTGCAGCGCTCGGCGCGACACCTGGCATCGAAGACCGACCTGGAGCACGCGCAGGCGGTTGGCAAGTCGGCGGTGGAGTTCGCGCTTGCGGGCATGAATTCGGTAATGCCGGTGATCGTACGTACCAGCGATGCACCCTATCGCTGGAAAATCGAGGCCGCGCCGTTGTCGAAGATCGCCAACAGGGAAAAGAAGATACCGGCCGGATTCCTGCGCCGCGACGGCTACGGCATCACCGAAAAGGCCCGTACCTACCTGGAGCCGCTGATCCGTGGCGAGGCGCCGCCACCTTATGGCAATGACGGACTACCGAAGTACGTGACGCTGAAGAACGTGCCGGTGGCGCGCAA
>DATJBR010000057.1:0-10540 GCA_035515255.1 Lysobacter sp.
ACCGTGGTCGGATCGACGGTGATGCCATAGCGTTCGTCGATGCTGATGCCTGCGCCGATCTCGGCCAGCAGCTTGGCGCTGGTCACCACGTCGTGCAGGTGCGGCACATTGCTGATCGCGACCGGCTCATCGGCCAGCAGCGTGGCGAACAGGATCGGCAACACCGCGTTCTTGGCGCCGGAAATCCGCACTTCGCCGTTCAGGGCGACGCCGCCCTCGACCACGATCTTCTGCACGATCAGCCCTGCCCGGAGGTGGTGAGGGCGTGCTCTGCCGGCGTCACTGTCTTCAACGCCAGCGCGTGGATCTCGCCGCCCATGCGCTCGCCCAGGGTCGCGTACACCATCCGATGACGCGCCAACGGCAGCTTGCCGGTGAATGCCTCGCTGACCACGGTGGCCTCGAAGTGCACGCCGTCTTCGCCTTGCACATCGGCGATGGCACCGGGCAGGCCTTGTTCGATCAGGGTTTTGATGGTGTCAGGGTTCAAGGTCTTGGGTCTCGACAGAAGCGGCGAGGCTGGCTCGCCGGAGGGGGAAAACGGAAGCCGATCCGCCGGGCCCACGCGGTCAGTGTCTGCGCGAGCATGGCACCTCGCGGACACCTTGCACGGGCCCTGGGTAGGGGCGGGTTCAGCGGATGGGGCACGCGGACGGACAAACCGCGTAAAATCAGCCGATCTAGCCTAGCGGAAAGCCCCCTGCTCCGAAATGGCAACATCTCCCAGTTCTCCCCATGATCCGTCCGAAGCCGACTTCGCCGCCAGCGGTCGTCGCGTGTTCGCTATCGAAACCCAGGCCCTCGCCGCGGTCGCCGCGCGGCTGGATGGCGAGTTCAGCGCCGCCTGCCGGTTGATGCTTGGCGCCCGCGGCCGGGTGGTCTGCACCGGCATGGGCAAGTCCGGGCACGTCGCGCGCAAGATCGCCGCGACCTTGGCCTCGACCGGTACGCCGGCGTTCTACGTGCATCCGGGCGAGGCCGGCCACGGCGACCTGGGCATGATCACCGACGCCGACGTCGTGCTGGCCCTGTCGTATTCGGGCGAGAGCGACGAGGTAGCGATGCTGCTGCCGGGCCTGAAGCGCCAGGGCAACAAGCTGATCTCGATGACCGGCCGCGCCAACTCCACCCTCGCCCGCGCCGCCGATGTGCATCTGGACGTCAGCGTTCCGGCCGAAGCCTGCCCGCTGCATCTGGCCCCGACGTCCAGCACCACCGCCTCGCTGGCGATGGGCGACGCACTGGCGGTCGCGCTGCTGGAAGCGCGCGGCTTCACCGCCGATGATTTCGCCCGCTCGCACCCCGCTGGCGCACTGGGCCGGCGCCTGCTGCTGCACATCGCCGACATCATGCATCGCGGCGACGAGATCCCCCGCGTCGGTGCCGACGCCAGCGTCAGCGAGGCACTGGTGGAAATGAGCCGCAAACGCCTGGGCATGACCGCGATTGTCGACGCCGATGGCACGCTGCTGGGCCTGTACACCGACGGCGACCTGCGTCGCAGCCTGGACGACGACCAGGTCGACCTGCGCACCACCCGGATCGCCCAGGTGATGACCCGGTCGCCGCGGACGATCGGTTCCGAGGCTTTGGCGGTGGAAGCCGCGCAGCTCATGGAGACCTACAAGATCGGCGGCCTGCTGGTGGTCGATACGGACAACCGCGTCGTCGGCGCGCTCAACATCCACGACCTGCTGCGCGCGCGCGTGGTGTAGATCGACATGCCCCGTGACGACATTCGCTATAACGACATGCCCGACGACCGCCGCCCCCGTGACCGGATGACCCACGACCTGATCCCCCACCGCGCGGACGATTGGCCCGTCGTCATCCGCGAGCGCGCCGCGCGCGTGCGGCTGGCGTGTTTCGACATCGACGGCACGCTGACCGACGGCCGGCTGCTGTTCGACAGCGACGGCCGCGAACTGAAAGCCTTCCATGTCCATGACGGACTCGGGCTGGTGATGCTGCGCAAAGCCGGAATCGAGGTCGCTTTCATCACCGCGCGCGCCAGCACGATCGTCGAGCGTCGTGGTGCCGAGCTCGGCCTCACCGAAGTCCACACCGCGGTCAAGGACAAGCTCGCGCGGGTGAACGAAATTGCAGCCCGACTGGGACTGGACATGGACGAGGTGTCCTTCATGGGCGACGACCTGCCCGACCTGCGGGCGATGCTGCAGGTCGGTTTCGCGGTCGCCCCCGCCAGCGCGCATCCCTGGGTGCGCGAGCGTGCGCACTGGCGCACCGCCGCCAGCGCCGGGAACGGTGCGGCGCGCGAGTTGTGCGACCTGCTGCTGGCTGCGCAAGGCCGACTTGAAGCCCTCACCGACCAGGCCAGCACGCCAACGACGGACATCATCGACCCCGCACTGACGGGGAGCAACGCGTGAGCTGGCGTACCGCGTTGACCCTGGTGCTGCTCGTCGGCGCAGTGCTCAGCGCGTGGTCGCTGCTGTCCAATCGCGCTTCGGCACCGACGGCCGACGGTGCAATCGGCGGTCGCCCCGACTACGTGCTCAACGAGTTCGAACTGGTCGCACTGGATGCCGGGGGCAAGGAATCGTTCACCCTGCGCGCACCCCGGCTGGCCCGCGACCCGGACGCCGAAACGATGGACATCGCCGAGCCGCTGTTCCTGATCCCGCCACCCGAGGCCGGCAATGGCGACGCCTGGCAGGTGCGCGCCGATACCGGCTGGATCAGCGCCGATGGGGACGAGTTGCGCCTGCGCGGAGCGGTCAAGGCCGTCAGCGATGGCCGCAACGAGGCGCCGGTGACGATCACCACCGAGCAGCTGAACGTGTACCCCGAGGCCGACCGGGTGGACTCCGCGGTGGCGGTCACCATCAACAGGCCCGGCTCTATACTCCGCGGCAACGGGCTGGAAGTGAACCTTGCCAGCAAGCAGTACACGCTCCAATCCGAGGTCCGATCCCGCTATGTCCCCTAACCCCTCCAACGCAGCCCGCTGGCTGCTGGTCGTCGCCGTTGCCGTCGCCTCCAGTACGCCGGCCATGGCGCGCCAGTCCGACCGCAACCAGCCGATGGACATCAACTCCGGCAAACAGGAAGGCAGCCTGGATGACAAGACGCCGACGATCCTGTCGGGCGGCGTCGTCATCGACCAGGGCAGCCTGCACGCGGAAGCCTCGCGGGCCGAAATCCGCTCCAAGGGTGGCGACATCTCGCAGGTGGTACTGACCGGCTCGCCCGCCAGTCTCGAGCAGCAGATGGACGATGGCAGTCGTATGTCCGCCGTGGCCAGCAAGATCGACTACAACATCGCCACCGACACCGTGGTGTTCACCGGCAAGGTCAACATAAAGCAGCCCCGCGGCACCCTCAGCGGCGAGCGCGTGGTCTACAACATGACCACCGGCCAGGTCACCAGCGGCGGCGAAGGCAACGGCCGCGTGCAGATGCGGATCATGCCGAAGAATGCCGCGCCGGCTCCTGCAAAGTCCGCGCCGGCCAAGCCCGCGCCCGCACCGGTCAAGACCGACGGCGCGGAGGGCAACTGATGCTGGTCGCCAAGGGCCTGCGCAAGTCCTACCGGTCGCGCGAGGTCGTGCGCGATTTCGGCCTGACCCTGGATGCCGGCGAAGTGGTCGGCCTGCTCGGCCCCAACGGCGCCGGCAAGACCACCTGCTTCTACATGATCGTCGGGCTGGTACCGGCCGATGCGGGCCAGATCGTGCTCGACGGCAAGGACATCACCGGCGACCCGATGTACGTGCGGGCCAAATACGGCGTCGGCTACCTGCCGCAGGAACCGTCGGTGTTCCGCAAGCTGACCGTCGCCGACAACCTGCGGGTGGTGCTGGAACTGCGCGACGACCTCGACCAGGCCGGACGCGAGCGCGAACTGGCCTCGCTGATGGACGAACTGCAGGTCACCCATGTCGCCGGGCAGCTCGGCGCGAGCCTGTCGGGCGGCGAGCGCCGGCGGGTGGAGATCGCCCGCGCGCTGGCCGGCAAGCCGCGGCTGATGTTGCTGGACGAGCCGTTCGCCGGTGTCGATCCGATCTCCGTCGGCGAGATCCAGCGCATCGTGCGGCACCTCAAGAACCGCGGCATCGGCGTGCTGATCACCGACCACAACGTCCGCGAAACCTTGGGAATCTGCGACCGGGCGTATATCCTCAACGAAGGCGGCGTGCTCGCGCAGGGGGCTCCGGACACGCTGCTCGCCAATCCAGACGTCCGCCGCGTCTATCTGGGCGAAACCTTCCGCCTGTAGCCCCGCCTGCAACCCCAGGGCTTACCCGGTACGTCGCGTACCGGGCATGATGCATGTGTCGCGGCCGTCGCTCCCACAAGGTCGCGTTTGCTTTCGATCATGAAGCCCCGCCTACAAATCTCGCTCGGCCAACATCTGGTGATGACGCCCCAGTTGCAACAGGCGATCCGCCTGCTGCAGCTGTCCGCCGTCGAGCTGGAGGCCGAACTGGTCGCCGCGGTGGAAAGCAATCCATTGCTCGACTGGATCGAGAACGCGACGCAACTACCGGAAGAACCCGTCACATCGGGTGGCGAACCCGTCCACCACGACGGCCACGACACGCCGACCCCGGTGGAGGTCGACTGGGCGCCCGGTGACGGCGAAACCTGGTACCAACGCGTAGGCCCGGGCGATCCCGATGACGACCGAGATCAGGCCGAGCAGGTCGCCGAATCGGACAGCCTGCACGACCACCTGCTCTGGCAGCTGCACCTCAGTCCGTTGTCCCCACGTGACCGCCACATTGCGGTCGCGCTGATCGAGGCGATCGACGACGACGGTTATTTCCGCGAATCGCTCGACTCCATTGCCGCCGCGCTTGCCCCCGAATTGCAGGTCGCCGACGGCGAGATCTGCGCCGCGCTGCACCAGGTCCAGCGGTTCGATCCGATCGGCGTGGGCGCGCGCGACCTGGGCGAATGCCTGCGCCTGCAACTGGAACCGATGGACGACGAAACGCCCGGCAAGGCGCTCGCGTTCCAGCTCGCCAGCGGCCCGCTGGATCGTCTGCCCCGGATCGGTGTCGCCGGCCTGGCGGCGGAACTCAAGCTCGACACCGAGGCCGTGGACGCAGCCGTGCAACTGCTGCGCTCGCTCGACCCGCGGCCCGGCGCACAGATCGGCGCCATCGCCGCCGATACCTATGTCGCCCCCGACGTGGTGATCTGGCGTCAACACGGCCTGTGGCGCGTGGCGCTGTCGGACAGCATGCGGCCGCGGATCAGCATCCATCGCGGCTACGAAGGCATGATCCGCCACGCCAGCAGCACCGACGCCAGCTACCTCAAGGGCCACCTGCAGGAAGCGCGCTGGCTGCTCAAGAGCCTGGAGGCGCGCGGCGAGACCATGCTCAAGGTCGCCCGCTGCCTGATCCGCCAGCAGGCCGGGTTCCTCGAATTCGGCGACAGCGCATTGCGACCGCTGACCCTGCGCGAGGTCGCCGCCGAGATCGGCATGCACGAATCCACCGTCTCGCGCGCGATCGCCCGCAAGTACGCCCGCACCCCGCGCGGCACCATCCCGCTGCGCAGCTTCTTCGCCTCCGGCATCGACACCGGAGGCGGCGGCGAGGCGTCCAGTACCGCGATCCAGTCGATGATCCGCGAGCTGATCGAGGCCGAAAACCCGCGCAAACCGCTGTCGGATGCGCGCCTGGCCGAGACGCTCAAGGCCGCCGGCATCCCCGTGGCCCGCCGCACCGTGGCCAAATACCGCGAGGCGATGGGGATTTCCTCCTCCCCGCAACGGGTGCGGATGGCCTGAGAAGGTGATTCCGATCCGCCCCGGCTGGGCTATGCTGGACACCCGTCGCGACGTTAAAGGAGTTCTCCGATGCGTATCGAAATCTACGGCCAGCAGATCGAAATCACCGCTGCCCTCCGGGACTACGTGGAAGCCAAGTTCGCACGACTGCAACGCCATTTCGAACAGCCGTTCGAGGTCCGCGCCCAGCTCGGGCTGGACAAACCCGACCACCGCGCGGAAGCCACCATCACCTGTGCCGGCCGTACTTTCCATGCCGACGCCGCCGCCGCCGACATGTACGCCGCGATCGACCTGCTGCTGGACAAACTCGATCGCCTGCTGCTCAAGCACAAGAGCAAGCAGGTCGACCAGCAACGCCGTGGCGAAAGCCTGGCCCGCATCGTAGAGCCCGGCTAGTCGCGATGCCCCTGAATGACCTGTTGAGCGTCGGACGCATCGCGATCGTGTCCGACGCCGGCGATCGCGCGGCGGTGATCGATATCGCCGCGCGACTGCTGGCAACTCCATCCCCTGACGACAGCGGCGAGGCCGCTCTGGACCAGATGGACGGCGTGCACAGCCATGACGCCATCCGCGACAGCCTGCAATTGCGCGAGCGCCTCGCCAGCACCGCGATCGGCCACGGCGTCGCCATTCCGCACGGCCGGGTCGACTTCATCGACGACAGCCGGGGCGCGTTCCTGCGGCTGTCCGAACCTGTCGATTTCGGCGCCACCGACGGCCTGCCGGTCGATCTGGTACTGGCGATGGTGGTGCCGGAACATTCCACCCAGAAACACCTGCAGCAGCTGGCCGAACTGGCCGAGTACTTCTCCGACGACGGCTTCCGCACCCGACTGCGCGATGCCGGCGACATGGCCGAACTCAACCACTGCCTGCTGGGCCTTCCCGCCGGCACCGACGTGGCCTGACCCCGATGCCATCCCTTGCCCGCATCAGTGCCGGCCAGTTGTTCGAGCAGCAACGCGAGCGCCTGGAGTTGCGCTGGCTGGCCGGACAGGCCGGTCACGACCGCATGCTGGAAGCGGTGGAAACCGTCGCCCGCCGCCCGTCGCTGGCCGGCTACCTCAATGCGATCTATCCCAACAAGGTGCAGATCCTGGGCACCGAGGAATTGACGTGGCTGGACTCGCTGGACTCGCGCCACCGCTGGGAGACGATCGAGAAGATCATGCAGTTCCGCCCGCTGGCACTGGTCATCAGCAAGGGACAGGACTGCCCGGCCGACCTGATCGAGGCCGCCGAGGAATCCCTGACTCCGCTGTGGGGTTCCCCGCTGCGTGGCCATGAACTGCTCAACCACCTGCAATACCACCTCGCCCGCACCCTCGCGCCGCGGCTCACGCTGCACGGCGTGTTCATGGAGATCTACTCGATCGGCGTGCTGATCACCGGCGACGCCGGCGCGGGCAAGAGCGAACTGGCGCTGGAGCTGATCAGCCGCGGCCACCGCCTGGTCGCCGACGACGCACCCGAGTTCACCCAGATCGCTCCCGACGTGCTCGACGGCACCTGCCCGGAGCTGCTGAAGGACCTGCTGGAAGTGCGCGGCCTGGGTGTGCTGAACATCCGCCAGATGTTTGGCGACACCGCGGTCAAGGGCAACAAGTACCTGCGCCTGATCATCCATCTGGCCAAGCCCAGCGATACGCGCACACCCGGCGGACTGGAGCGGCTGATCGGCGACAACAGTGCGCGCCGCGTACTTGACCTGGACGTGCCGATGACTTCGCTGCCGGTCATGCCCGGCCGCAACCTCGCCGTGCTGGCCGAGGCCGCCACCCGGCTGCACAGCCTGCGCATGAAGGGCATGGACCCGGCGGCGGCCTTCATCGCCCGGCACAGCAACTTCCTCGAACGCGGTATCCCCGAGCCATGAACACACCGACCAGCACGCTCCCGGCCGGCGCACCGTCCGCTCCCGTTTCTGCTCCCGATCCTGGTCTCGACAACGTCCCCGTCAACGCCACCCTGGTCATCGTCAGCGGCATGTCCGGCTCGGGCAAATCGGTGGCGTTGAAGACCTTCGAGGACCTGGGCTACTACTGCGTGGACAACCTCCCCGCCGAACTGCTGCCCGCGTTCGTGCGCAGTGCGACCGGCAACGGCGCGGCGACCGCCAAGCTCGCGGTCGGCATCGACGTGCGCACCAGCCATCGCGACCTGGCCAGCATCCCGGAATGGCTGGCGGAAGTCGGCAAGCTGGGGCTGGATCCGCAACTGATGTTCTTCGAGACCCGCGACGACATCCTGATCAAGCGTTACGCCGACACCCGGCGGCGGCATCCGCTGAGCCACCTCGGGTTGGCGCTGGCGGATGCGATCGCGCTCGAGCGCCAGGTACTCAAGCCGTTGCGGCAACTGGCCGACATCCAGATCGATACCAGCGACCTCAATGTCCACCAGTTGCGTCGCCGCATCATCACCCGGTTCGCGCTGGGCGATACCAGCACGGTGTCGTTGCTGTTCGAGTCGTTCGCCTACCGCCATGGCGTGCCGGCCGATGCGGATTTCGTATTCGATGCGCGCTGCCTGCCCAACCCGCACTGGGATCCGACCCTGCGGCCGTTGTCGGGCCGCGACGCACCGGTGGCCGATTTCTTCGCCGCCCAGCCGCTGGTCAACGAATTCGCCGAACAGGTCGGCGCGCTGCTGCAGACCTGGCTGCCGCGCCTGCACGAGGACACCAGCCGCAGCTACATCACCGTCGCCTTCGGCTGCACCGGCGGACGGCACCGCTCGGTCTACCTGGCCGAGCGCATGGCCCAGCGTGCGCGCGACCAGGGCTGGGACGAGGTGGCCGTGCACCACCGCGAGCTGGACTAGCGCCCGGCATCCAGAACCCCGGCTGGATGAAACCAGCCACCACGCTCCGTTCCATCGCCACGCCTACCGGCGTCTCACGTTCGTCTGTTAACTTTCCCGCATGGCCGTCGGCATCCTCCTCATCACCCACGAAGGCATCGGCAGCGCCGTGCTGGCGGTCGCCGGCCGCCTGTTGCATCCGTTGCCGCTGCGCGTGGAAGCGCTGGAGGTGCCGTTCGACGGCGATCCGGATCAACTGCTGCCGCAGGCCAGCGCGGCGTTGCGACGGGTCGATGGCGGCGATGGCGTGCTGGTGCTGACCGACCTGTACGGCGCGACGCCCAGCAATCTGGCGGCCAAGGTGGCGCGACTGGGCACGCCGGTGCATCGCGTGTCCGGGCTGAGCCTGCCGATGCTGCTGCGGGTGTTGAACTACGCCGAGCTCGGCCTGGACGAGTTGCCCGCGGTCGCCGCTGCCGGTGCCCGCAACGGCGTGCGGCTGGACGAGGCATGACACCGCGGCACGCGTCAGGGCGGCATGATTCCCAGCCTGACTTTCCGACCACCCATTCCACGCCGGCAACGGCACCACATCGACGACGGCCTCTGGAACACTGACATGATCGAACGCGAACTGACCGTCTCCAACCGCCTCGGCCTGCACGCCCGGGCGACCGCCAAGCTGGTGCAATTGCTGTCGGGCTACAACTGCAGCGCGACCCTGATCGCCAAGGGTCGCGAGGTCAACGCCAAAAGCATCATGGGCGTGATGCTGCTCGCCGCCGGCCAGGGCACGCAGGTCCGGCTGAGGCTCGATGGTGAGGACGAATCCGCCGTGGCCGATGCGGTCTGCGCACTGTTCGAGCGCCGTTTCGACGAAGAGCAGTAAGGCATCAAGCGCATGCGCCAGGAACTCTCCGGCCTGACGGCTTCACGCGGCAGCGCGCTGGGCCGCGCCCGGGTGCGGCTGCCGCATGTGCTGGCGGTGGTCGAAGAACGCATTGCGATGGAAGCGGTGGACGCGGAGCTGGAGCGCCTGCACGACGCCATCGACCGCATCCGCCGCGAAATGCGCGCGATGCGCGAACGGCTGCAAGGCGCGCTCGCCCACGAGATCGGCGAGTTCCTCGACCTGCATGCCCTGCTGCTCGACGACCCCGACCTGCTGAGCGGCCTGGACGAGCTGATCCGCAGCGGCCACTACAGCGCCGGCTACGCGCTGCGGCTGCAGCGCGACCGCATCGCCGCGGTGTTCGAGACCATGGACGACGACTATTTCCGCAGCCGCATGGACGACATCGACCAGGTCATCGGCCGTGTGCATGCCGCCCTGCACCGCCGGGATACCGATGCCAAGGGGCTCGCCGGCGAGGTCCTGGTCACCGACAACATCGCGCCGGCCGAGCTGGCGCAACTGCAGGAGCAAGGCGTGGTCGCGGTGGTCACGTCCGCCGGCAGCGCGCTGTCGCACAGCGCCATCCTTGCCCGCAGCCTGCACCTGCCGCTGGTCGTCGGCGTCGCCAACCTGCTGCAGACGGTCGCCGACGGCGATGTGCTGATCGTCGACGGTGGCACCGGCAAGGTGGTGGTGGAACCCAACCCCGCCGACCTGCGCACCCACCGTTCGCAACTTCGCGGCTACGCCCGTGAACTGCGCGAGCTCAACCGCCTGCGGCGCGAACCCAACCTCAGCCGCGACGGCACCGCCATCCAGCTGTACGCCAATGCGGAGTCGCGCGAGGACGTGGCCGAGGCGCATGCGCTGGGAGCCACCGGCATCGGCCTGTACCGGACCGAGTTTCTGTTCCTGCAACGCAACGAACTGCCCGACGAGGAGGAGCAGTTCCACGCCTACCGCGATGTCGTGCTCGGCATGAGCGGACGGCCGGTGACGATCCGCACCCTCGACCTGGGCGCCGACAAGGCCGACCGCACCGGCCTGGCCCTGCAGGACGAACCCAACCCCGC
>DATJBR010000058.1:0-5738 GCA_035515255.1 Lysobacter sp.
GCGGTGTTGCAACGCCAGCGTCCAGCCGCCGAAGCCAGCGAGCTGGTCGCGATGCGCGACGAACGTGATCGGCTGGCGACGGAACTGGCCACCCAGCGCGAGGCGGCACGCGAGCAGGCCTCGGAAACCGGCCGCCTGCAAGGCCGCCTGGGTGCGCTGGAATCCGCGCTGACCGAGCGCGATGCGCTGCTGGAGCGGGTGGAGGCCGAGCGGACCACGTTGCAGGCCGATCTGGCCGCCGAGCATCTTGCCGCACGATCCGCCGGCCAGTCCCTGCAGGATCGCGAGCAGGCCCTGACCGCCGCGCGCGAGCGCGAAACTGGATTGACCGGCGAGCTGGCCGCGTTGCGGGACAAGTTCCGCGAGCTGCAGGCCAAATACGCGGGCGTCGAGGCCAATCTGACTCACGCCAAGCAGGCTCACGCGGACATGCAGACCTTCCTGGGCGAGGCCCAGACCCGGCTCTCGAGCGCGTTTTCCGAGTTGGCTGGCAAGGCGTTCGAGGAGAAAGGCCAACTGTTCGAAAAAAACGTCCAGCGGGCATCGCTGCAGTCCAAGGCCGATATCGATGCCTTGTTGAAACCGTTTGCCGAGCGCATCGGCGAGTTCCGTCACCGTGTCGACACCCTCTACGGCGAGGAGGCCAAGGAACGCGCCTCGCTGCTGGGCGCGGTGACCGAACTGAAGACCCTCAACCAGGACATGGCGAGCCAGGCACAGGCGCTGACCCGGGCCTTGAAGGGCAGCTCCAAGGTCCGCGGCGACTGGGGCGAGTTGATGCTGGAGAACGTGCTGCGCGGCTCCGGACTGGAGGACGGCGTCCACTACGACCGGCAGAAGGGCACCGTCGATGACGAAGGCGCGCGGCTGCACCCCGACATCGTGGTGCGCCTGCCCGACGACCGTTGCGTGGTGGTGGACAGCAAGGTCAACCTGGTGGCGTGGGAGCAGGCGATGAACGCCGAAACGCCGGAAGAGCAGAACGACGCGATGCGCCGGCACGCGGTTGGGTTGCGCCAGCATATGCGCGAGCTCAGCGACAAGAACTACCCCAAGGTGCTGGGCGATACCGCGCTGGAAGTGACGATCGCCTTCATCCCGATCGAAGGCGCCCTGTCGGCCGCGCTGGGCACGGACCCGGCCCTGCAGATGGACGCATTCGAGCGCCGGATCGTGTTTGCCTCACCCAATACCCTGATGGCGCTGCTGCGCGTGATCGAGCGTTTGTGGACGCGCGACAAGATCCAACGCGAAGCCATCGCGATCAGCGATACCGGCGGCCTCGTGCTGGACGCGCTGATCGGGTTTCTGGCCGATTTCGATCTGGTCGGCAAACGTCTGGACGAAGCCGACAAGGCGTTCAAGAACGCGCGCCATCGCCTCAGCGAATCCAGTCGTGCGGTGATTCCACGGGCGCGACGGTTGGCCGAACTGGGTGCGCAGGGGCGGCGTTTGCTGACTGACGAGCTGAAGCCGGAAACGGACTTCGTCGATATTCCCGCGGTGGCAGCACCTGCCGGCCCGCCTGCGGATTGATCAGTTGTCTGTCGGCATCACCGGCATCGCACCGGCCGGGACCAGCGGGTTGCTGTCGTCGCGCAGGTAATCGGGCAACGACTGGTCGCCGTCGTCATTCATGCGGTCGCCGAAGATCTGGTAGTCGCGGCGCTGGGTCCAGGCATCGCGCACCAGCGCGTAGTCGTCGGCGGCCCCTTCGCGCAGGCTGTCGGTGGCCAGCAGCTGGGTGCGCACATCGACCAGTTGCAGGCCCTGCAGCGGGATGCGGGTGGCGTCCTCCTCGACCTGGCGCAGCGGGCTCAGCGGGGCGTCGCCGATCATGCCGAACACGTCGCGCACGGTGCGTGGGCCGAACAGCGGCAACTCGACGTAACGCGAGCGCGCCCAGCCCCAGGTGCCCAGGGTCTGGCCGAAGTCCTCGCTGCGCCGGTCCAGCTTGGCATCGCTGGCGGGATCGAAGATGCCGCCGATCCCGAGCGTGCTATTGAGCAGGAAGCGCCCCAGCGAGTGGCCGGCCTGGGCGGGTTTGCCCTGCAGCAGCGCGTTGACCGCCGACACCGGCTGGCCGAGGTTGTTGAAGAAGTTGCTGACACCCAGGCGGATCGGGCGCGGCACGACCTTCACGTAGGCGCGTGCCAGCGGCCGCGCGATGCTGCGGTCGACGGCGTTGTTGAAGGTATGCATCTTGCGGTTGTAACGCTCCCACGGGTCATAGACCCCGGGCATCTGCGCCGGTGCCGGCAAGGTCGGGTCCGCGACCGGGTTGTAGGTCTGGCCGCCGTAGAGCGCGTCGAAATCGGCTTCCGCCTGGGTGGGCTCTGCCAGCGATCCGGCGTGCTCGGGCTCGGTCGACGCTTCGCTCGGGGCAGGTTCGACTTGCTCGGGGTTGCCGCCGTTGGCCGGAAACGCCGAGACGGCCGCTGCGGGTGATGTGTCCGCGGCGAGTTGGCCCGCCGCCGTGGAGGCGACCGATGTGTCGCCGGCCGTCCCGACGGTCTCGCTGCCGGTTTGCGGGATGCTGTCGGGTGCCGGTGCCATCGAAGGCGCCGTGGCGCAGCCGCCCGCAACCATCGCCAGGGCAAGCGTCAGGACGTACGGGATGCGTGCGGTGCGAAAGGGGGCTGGCTGGGGCATGGGTGGCAGTCTAGGGCGCAGTCGTTAAGGTGCGATCACGCACGGGCGGGACGGTGAATCCCGGGAAAACCCCGGAATGGCCTGGCCCGGAATGGCCTAGGAGGCGAAGTCCAGCGCCGAACCGAGCCGGTAGGCGCTGCGCAGCTCCGCTAGGCCGATCGGGTTGCCGTTGACGACCGCGCCTTTCGCGCGCTCGGCCAGTTCGGCCAACAGCGCCACGCCGGCGCTGTCGACGGCGTCCACCTTGCCCAGCTCGAGACGCGCGACGCCGGCCAGCACCGGCAGTGCCGCCTTCCACAGTGCCGGCACCGCGGCACGGTCGAGGGTGCCGGCGAACACCAGCGCATCGCCATCGCGGATTACGGTTGCGGTCGGCATCGCCATGCTCAGTTGGTAGTGGTGGTGGCTTGCAGCTTGCCCGCTTCCAAATCGGCGGCGACCGCGTTGATCGACTTGCGCGACAGCGGCTCGTCGAACTGGTTGCGGAAGGTCTGCACGAAGCTGACGCCCTCGACCATCACGTCGAACACCTTCCAGCTGTCGCCGACCTTGTGCATCAGGTAATCGACCGGGATCGGGTCGCCGCCCTGACGCAGGAACTCGCTGGACACCTTGACCATCGCGCCGCCGCGCAGCGGGACTTCCGAGTTCACCCGCACCTTCAGCTTGGTGTTGAAGTCGAGCAGCGAGGAGCCGTAGCGCTGCATCAGGTTGTTGGTCAGGGCCTTGGAAAACCGCGTGATGTCGGCGTCCGACGCCCCGCGGCCGTGGCGGCCCAGCACCAGTCGCGCGGCGTACTGGCTGTCGAACATCTGGTCGAACTCGCCGGAGATGTAGGTGCGCAGCGCGGCGCGGTCGCTGGTGAACTCGGCGCGGCGTGCTTCCAGCGTGGTCAGGATGCGGGTCGCGTTGTCGAGCACCAGCTTGCTCGGCGCAGTGGTGGCCGCGGCGGCTGGCGCGGGCGCGCCGGCGGCGAGCGTCAGCGTCGGCGTGCCGGCGAGCAACGCGGCGGAGAAGAGGACGGGCAACAGGGCGTTTTTCATCGGATTCATTCCTTGGGGGGCGTGGTGCCGCTTTCCTGCAGATAGGCCGGCACGTCGTCGGTGTGTCCGGCTGCGGCGTCACCGTCGGCGGACGCGGCGCCATTGTCCGCACCGCCGCTGAACATGTACTTGCCGACCATCTGGATCAGGTCGACCGAGGACTGGGTGAGGAAGATCTGGTCGCCGGCCTTGAGCGGCTCCGGGTCGCCACCGGGCTGCAGGCCGACGTAGCTTTCGCCGAGCAGGCCGGAGGTCAGGATCGCCGCGCTGGTGTCGGCCGGCAGGTCGTCGTAGCGCGCATCGATCGCCAGGGTGACCACCGAGTCGAGCTTCACCGGATCCAGGGTGATGTGGGAGACGTGGCCGATCGCCACGCCGCCGATCTTGACCGGGGCGTTGGCGCGCAGCGGGCCCAGGTTGCTGAAGCGCGCGGTGATCTCGTAATCGTTGCCGCCGAACCAGCCCAGCTTGCCGTTGGTGGAGCTGATCGCCAGCACCAGCAACGAGGCCAGCGCGAGCAGCAGGAACGCGCCGACGGCGAATTCGATACGGGGGCTACGGTTGCTCATGGGTGTCTACCTTGGTGTTTCGATGCATCGGCGGATGCAGGGCAAGAGTGGAGTCGGTGTCGGTGCGGCATCAGCGGAACAACAGCGCGGACATCACGAAATTCAGCATCAGCACCAGCAGCGAGGCGTTGACCACGGCCTTGGTGGTCGCCACCGAGGTGCCTTCGATGGTCGGCTCGGCGTGGAAGCCGACGTACGCGGCGACCAGCGCGGCGACCGCGCCGAACACCGCCGACTTCACCATCGCCATGCCGAAGTCGTCGACCAGATCGACGCTGTCGCGCAGCACCTGCCAGAAAATGCCGGCGTCGATGCCGATCACGTGCACCGCTTCCAGATAACTGGCACTGATCGCCAGGCTGCAGAAGAACCCGGTCAGCAGCGGCACGCACAGCACCGCGGCCCAGAACCGCGGCGCGACCGCCTTGCCGACCGGGTCGATGCCCATCAGGCCGAGCGCGGTGATCTGGTCGGTGGCGCGCATCAGACCCAGTTCGGCGGCGATCGACGACCCGGCGCGGCCGATGAACAGCAGGGCGGTCAGCACCGGGCCGAGTTCGCGGTAGATGCCCAGTCCCAGGATCATGCTGACCTGGTTGCTGGCGCCGTAGGTGTCGAGCGCGCGGTAGGCCAGCAACGTCAGGGAAAGACCGACGAACGCGCCGCCAACGGCGATGATCGGCAGTGAACGTGCGCCGATCTTGTAGATCTCGCGCACGAACTCGCGGAACAGGTCGGCGCTCGGCACCGACGCCCGCAGCACCGACAGCGTGAACAGGCCGGCGCGGCCGACCGAACGGGTAGCGGCAACCAGCGCCATCAGGCAGCTTCCTTGGAGGGGCGGGTGTCGGTCTCGCGCGGCATCGCATCGAACGGGATCGGGCCGTCCGGATTGCCGTCCAGGAACTGCCGCACCAGTGGATCGGTGCTGGACTCCAGCTCGGCCGGCGAGCCCGAAAACACGATCGCGCCGTTGGCGATCACGATCGCGTGGTCGGCCACCGGCAGCGTCTCATGGACGTGGTGGGTCACCACGATGCTGGTCAAGCCGAGGCTGTCGTTGAGCCGGCGCACCAGTTCCATCACCACGCCGCTGGCGATCGGGTCCAGCCCGGTCAGAGGCTCGTCGTAGATCATCAGCGGCGGATCCATCGCCAGCGCCCGCGCCAGCGCGACCCGGCGCGCCATGCCGCCGGACAGCTCGCGCGGGAACGCGTCGGCCGCCGCGCGCAGGCCTACCGCATGCAGCTTCATCTGCACCAGCCGTTCGATTACCGGCTTCGGTAGCCTGGTATGGGTGCGCAGTGGCAATGCCACGTTCTCGGCCGCGGTCAGGTCGGTCAACAGGCCGTTGCCCTGCAGCATCACACCGATGCGCTTGCGCAGCTCCAGCAGGGCGCGCGAGGACTGCGGCATCGGCTGGCCGAAGATCTCCACCGTGCCGGCGGCCGGTTCCAGCTCACCGGTCAGCGCC
>DATJBR010000059.1:0-27007 GCA_035515255.1 Lysobacter sp.
TACTCCACGGCAACCGGTTACGCGGCCTCGGCATCGGGCATCAACAGCGCCGCCTACGGTGCCGGCGCCCAGGCCGCTGGCGCGGGCAGCGTGGCGGTGGGTGGTGTTGCGGTCAATGAAAACGGCGATCCGTTGCTGACAGGCCCGAACGGTCCGATCGAGACCGCGGCCACCAGTGCCGGAGTCGGCGGAACGGCCGTAGGCGCAAGCGCACAGGCCAATGGTCTGGCGGCATCGGCGTTCGGCGTCGGAGCCGAAGCAGCCGGCGATCTGTCGACGGCGATCGGCGTGGTGTCCTACGCGGAAGGCGAGCAATCGCTGGCGGGGGGCTATCAGGCCGCTGCCGTGGGCGATGGTGCATTGGCCCTGGGTGGAACCAGCTATGCCGAAGGCCAGGTGTCGACGGCGATCGGCTACGGCGCCAGCGCCTACAACGACGGCAACGTCGCGATCGGCGCGGGTGCGTCTGCACTGGGCGACTCCAGCGTGGCGATCGGCGCAGGTGCCGAAACCGGACTGGGCTTCCTGGGTATCGAGAGCTACAACACGGTCGCGGTAGGTAGCAACAGCTGGGCCTTCGGTGACGACGGCACCGCACTGGGGGCCGACAGCATGGCCTTTGGCCAGCAGAGCACGGCGCTGGGCATGGGGGCCGATGCCGGCCACACCAACTCGGTGGCGCTGGGTGCGAACTCGGAAACCGACCGCAGCAACAGCGTTTCGGTCGGCGGCGGTGATGCCGGCGACCGCCAGATCACCAACGTCGCCGCCGGCACCGAAGGCACCGATGCGGTGAACCTGGACCAGCTCAACGCCGTGGCCGGTGTTGCCGAGGAGACCGACAAGCGCTTCAAGGCCAGCGGCGACGGCGAAGCCCTGATCGAAGGCGAAGACGCAGTCGCGGCCGGCTCCAACGCGATGGCTGAAGGCGACTACACCACCGCGATCGGCTCCGGCAGCTATGCCGGCGCCATCGGCGCTTCTGCGTTCGGCAGCGGCGCGGTCGCGATCGGCGAATTCAGCTCGGCCAGTGGCTACAACGCCGTGGCGACCGGCGACAACAGCCTGGCCAGTGGCAGCAACAGCCAGGCGGACGGCGGCTCGAGCACTGCGGTCGGCGGCCACCTGTACTACGAGGAAGACGGCAAAGTACTGCTGGATGCACAGACCATGGCCAGCGACTTCGGTGCCACGGCAGTGGGGGCAGGCGCGCAGGCGGAGGGCTTCCTGAGCCTTGCGGCCGGCGCCGCGGCGACCGCCGTGGGCGGCCACTCCGTTGCGGTCGGCTACAGCAGCGCTGCCGACGACGATTACGCCACCTCGGTCGGAAGCTTCTCCTCCTCGACCTATTTCGGATCCGCGTTCGGCTACGGCGCCGAAGCCACCGACCTGGCGACAGCGGTCGGCGCATTCAGCTTCGCCAGCGGCAGCGACAGCACCGCGATCGGCAGCCAGAGCATCGCCAGCGGCAGCGACAGCACCTCGATCGGCAGCCAGAGCATCGCCAGCGGCATCAACAGTGTCGCCGTGGGTGGCGCACTGTTCGGGTTCCTGCCGTCGGAGGCTTCCGGCAACTACTCCACCGCCGTCGGCGGCGGGGCCTGGTCGAACGGCGTCAACAGCACAGCGTTGGGCAACGCGTCCATGGCACTTGCCGCCAACAGCGTTGCGCTGGGTGCGGATTCATTGGCCGATCGCGCCGACAGCGTGTCCGTCGGCGATGCCGGGAACGAGCGCCAGATCACCAACGTCGCCGCCGGTACCGAAGGCACCGATGCGGTGAACCTGGACCAGCTCAACGCCGTGGCCGGTGTTGCCGAGGAGACCGACCAGTACTTCAAGGCCAGCGGTGAAGGCGAGGCACTGGTCGAAGGCGAAGACGCAGTCGCGGCCGGCTCCAACGCGATGGCCGAAGGCGACTACACCACGGCGGTCGGCGCCAGCAGCTATGCCGGCGCAATGGGCGCTTCGGCATTCGGCAGCGGCGCGGTCGCGATCGGCGAGTTCAGCTCGGCCAGTGGCTACAACGCCGTGGCGACCGGCGACAACAGCCTCGCCAGCGGCAGCAACAGCGAAGCCACGGGCGACTCCAGCGTGGCCATCGGCGGCAGGATCAATGCCTTCGATGCCAACGGCAACCAGATCGAGGTCAACACGGTGGCATCCGCGCTGGGTGCGACCGCGGTCGGCTCCGGCAGTCTGGCGTCGGGTATCGGCAGTTCGGCCGTCGGCGTCCTCAGCGAAGCCAACGGCTACGCTGCATCGGCCTTCGGCTACGGCAGCATCGCCAATGGTGAATACGCCTCCAGCTTCGGCCATGCGGCGGGCGCGAGCGGCGACTACAGCGTTGCGGTCGGCGGCCCCGCCGACCTGATTCCCGGCTGGGGCCTGCTGGTCTACACCCGGGCCAGCGGCCTCAGCTCGGCGGCGTTCGGCGCAGGTGCGATTGCCACGGGCGACTTCAGCACGGCCAACGGCAGCCTGTCGGAAGCCTCCGGCGAGATGAGCACCGCGCTGGGCTACTTCGCCTATGCGCCGTCGATCAATGCCTCGGCCCTCGGTGCCAACGCCTGGGCCAGTGGCGACAACAGCACGGCGGTGGGCTATTACAGCACATCGTACGGCGACGACAGCGTCGCGATCGGTTACTACAGCACCGCCGATGCCGACAACAGCGTCGCCCTGGGGGCCAACTCGGTCGCCGATCGCGCCGACAGCGTGTCCGTCGGCGATGTCGGCAACGAGCGCCAGATCACCAACGTCGCCGCCGGTACCGAGGGCACGGACGCGGTGAACCTAGACCAGCTCAATGCCGTCGCCAACGCGGCCGGTGAAACCAGTCGCCTGTTCCAGGCCAGCGGTGACGGCGAGGCCGTGGTGGTCGGCGAGGAGTCGGTTGCCGCCGGCAGCAACGCCCTCGCCGACGGCGATTACAGCACCGCGCTGGGCTCCACCAGCAGTGCCATCGGCGAAGGTGCCAGCGCACTGGGTTCGGGCGCGACGGCCATCGGCCTGCGGTCGACCGCGAGCGGCTTCAACGCGGTTGCCACGGCGGACCACGCCAGCGCTTACGGTGCCGGCAGCCAGGCCAGCGGTGAGAACGCCACGGCCACCGGCGCCAACAGCAACGCATCCAGCGAGTACGCCAGCGCGACCGGCGCCGAGAGCGAGGCCAGTGGCCTGTTCGCCACAGCCACCGGTGCGGCGGCGATCGCCAGCGGGGATGGCAGCGTCGCTACCGGTTCGCTGAGCGAGGCTTCGGGAGTCGAATCCACCGCGTCGGGCTTCTTCAGCCTGGCCAGCGGCGAAGTCGCCACCGCACTGGGCGCGGAAAGCATCGCCAGTGGTATCGCCTCTGCCGCTGTCGGCTTCCTGGCAGAGGCCGGTGGCGATTTCGCCACCTCGCTGGGCGGACTGTCGGTGGCTTCGGGCTACAACAGCACCGCGGTCGGCAGCGCCAGCACCGCGGAGGGCGAGGACAGCACGGCGATCGGCTCCGACAGCCTTGCCGAAGCCGATGGCAGTGTGGCCCTGGGTGTCGGCTCGTATGCCGACCGCGTCAACAGCGTGTCGGTCGGCAGTATCGGCAACGAACGGCAGATCACCAACGTGGCCGCGGGCACGTTCGGCACCGACGCCGCCAACCTGTTCCAGCTCGGCTCGATGGCGAGCGCACTGGGCGGTGGAGCAGGCTTCACCGGCGGCATCTTCAATGCTCCCAGCTACATGATCCAGGGCGTCAGCTACACCAACGTGGGAGCCGCCTTCAACGCGATCGACGTCGAGCTGGGCATCATCAATGCGGTGATCGACAACCTGCCACCGGGTCTGGGCAAGCCGCGCGACCCGCGGGGAGCGGCCGCGGCAACCATGCAATCCGTCGCCTCACCCGCTCCGGCGGTGGCAATGGCAACGACGACCACTGCAGCAGCAGACACGGCTTCAGATGCCAGCACCGGCAGTGGCACGGTCGCAACCAACCTGCCTGGCGGGTCGGGTGCCGGCATGTCCATGGGAGCCGGCAGCCATGCGGCCGACCCCAACGACATCGCCATCGGCAACAACGCCGTGGTCAATGCCGCCAACAGCACCGCCGTCGGCAACAACAGCTTCGTCGATGCCGCGGCCAGCGATGCGGTCGCGATCGGTGCCGATACCAGCGTGACGGCCAATGGAGGCACGGCCCTGGGCCAGGGCGCTTCCGCCTCCGCGCAGGGTGCGGTCGCACTCGGCCAGGGCTCGGTGGCCGATGAGGCCAACACCGTCTCGGTCGGATCGGCCGACAACCAGCGCCGGGTAACCAACGTCGCTGCCGGCACCAGCGCCACCGACGCCGCCAACGTGGGCCAGGTGCAAGCCGGCAATACCGCCACCCTGGCGTCCGCGCAGGGCTACACCGACGCCACCGCCACCCAGACGCTGACCTCGGCCTACAACTACACCGACACCAGCACCACCAACGCGCTGAATTCGGCCAAGGCCTATACCGACCAGCGCATCAGCCTGCTCAACGACGACTTCACCGCCCTGCGTGGGGAGGTCAGCGAGCGCTTCAACCAGGTCGACCACCGCTTCGACCAGATGGGCGCGATGAGCGCGGCCATGTTGAACATGGCCACCAGTGCCGCCGGCATCCGCACCCAGAACCGGGTCGGCGTCGGCGTCGGCTTCCAGAACGGTGCCTCGGCACTGTCCGTGGGCTACCAGCGCGCCCTGTCCGATCGCGCCACGGTCACCTTCGGCGGCGCGTTCAGCGGCGACGACACCTCCGTCGGCGCCGGTGTCGGCTTCGGCTGGTAAGCCCTTTCCACCGCCCGTGGACCGACAGGGTCCATGGGGCGGCGGGATCCCGCTCCTGGAATCCAGCTCCACACACCTCTTTTCCCCCGCGTCACCACGCCAATCAACACAAGGAAGAGCCTGATGATCCGTAAAAATCCGTCTTTCCGTATCAGCCTGGTTGCTGCCGCCGTTGCGGTCGCCTGTGCGGCCCCCGCCGCGATGGCGGCCGGTGCAGCCCCATTGCAGACCCGCGAAGCTCCCCGGGCCGCGCCCGCGGACGATGCGGGAGCCCGCCTGATCGTCACCTACCGCAACGGCGGGCTCAGCAACGCGCTCAAGCTGAAGGCCGTCAACGCCGCCGCGACGCGCAGCCGCGCAATGACTTCCGCCGCCGCACGCACCGGCACCAGGGCACCTTCCGCCAGCTACATGCGCAAACTCGCGGTGGGTGCGGACCTGATGCGCCTTGACCGCCGCATCGGCGCCAGGGAACTGGACGCACTGGTGGGTGAGCTGGCGGCCGATCCCGCCGTTGCCGCGGTCGAGATCGACCGGATGATGCGCCACACCGGCGCCGCCAGCCTGCGCGGTGACATGGTGTCGCCGCAGTTGACCCCCGACGACCAGTATTACGCGCAATACCAGTGGCACCTGCAGAACACCGCCGGTGGCATCCACGCACCGGCGGCATGGGATGTCAGCACCGGCGAAGGTGTCGTGGTGGCGGTGCTGGACACCGGCATCATCGACCACCCCGACATGGACGCGAACATGCTCCCGGGCTACGACTTCATCACCGACACCTTCGTTTCGCGCCGCCCCACCAATGATCGCGTGCCCGGTGCGCACGATTTCGGTGACTGGAACGACGACCCCAACCAGTGCGACGTGACGACAAGCTCCTTCCACGGCACCCACGTCGCCGGCACGGTCGCCGAGTTGAGCAACAACACCAGCGGCATGGCGGGCGTGGCCCACAACGCCAAGGTGCTGCCGGTGCGGGTGCTGGGTCGCTGCGGCGGCTATACCTCCGACATCGCCGATGCGATCGTCTGGGCCGCCGGCGGCAGCGTGCCGGGCGTACCGGACAATGCCAATCCCGCCGAGATCATCAACATGAGCCTGGGCGGCAGCGGCAGCTGCAAGTCGGTCAGCCAGGCCGCGATCAACACCGCCGTCTCGCTCGGCACCACCGTCGTGGTGGCCGCCGGCAACAGCAACGGCGACGTGGCCAACTTTTCCCCGGCCAGCTGCGACAGCGTGATCTCGGTGGGCGCTGCCCGCATCACCGGCGGCCGCGCGTCGTACTCCAATTACGGTGCCAAGGTCGATCTGGCCGGCCCCGGCGGCGGTGGCGGTGCGGATGGCAACCCCAACGGCTATGTGTGGCAGGCGGGCAACAATTCCGACACGTCGCCCGAGCTCGGCGCACCGACCTATATGGGCATGGCAGGCACCTCGATGGCGTCGCCGCACGTGGCCGGCGTCGCGGCACTGGTGCAAAGCGCGGTCGTCGCCAACGGTGGCGACCCCAAGACCCCGGCGGAGCTGGAAGCCATCCTGGTCGACAGCGCACGCGCCTTCCCCGCCACCCCGGATCGCGCGATCGGCAGCGGCCTGCTGGATGCACCGGCGGCGTTGGCGAAGGCGCTGGAAGTGCCCTGCGACCCGGCGGTCGAGGAGTGCGCCCCCGCCGCGATCGAGCTGACCAACAAGGTCGTGGTCGGCAATGTCACCGGTACGGCGGGCAGCCAGACGCTGTACAGCATCGAAGTGCCGGCCGGCGCGAAGCGGCTGAACGTGATGACCTACGGCGGTACCGGCAACGTCGGCATGTATGTCAGTGCTGGCGAAGCCCCGGGTGCACAGTCGTACGACTACAAGTCCTCGCGTCCTGGCAACAACGAAGCCGTGCGCGTGAACAAGCCATCGTCCGGCACGTACTACATCCTGCTGGTGGGTGACGGTGCCTACAGCGGCGTGAGCATCGAGGCCCGCATCGACTGATACCGCAAGCGGCATGGATGCCACCAGACCCCGGCTCCGGCCGGGGTTTTTTATGCCCGGCCGGGCGACGCAGCCGGTCGACGCAACAGGCACCCGGCTCGCTGCCGGATGCCGCCGGCCGAGCCCCCATCTGGTCCCATTGGCGCTCGGCTACACTGGCCCGTCCTCTTTTTCCCGTGGCCTGCCATGCACCGCAACCTGCCCGTCCTCGCCATCCTGACCTGCGCCCTGGCGCTGTCCGCCTGCCAGCACGGTGGTGTCCGTACCGCGCCGGTGGCCACCACGGTGGAAGCCCCGGTACCGGGCGATGACAACCTCAACGCAGTGGTGTGGATGCAGACCGCGGTCGAATACCGCGCGTCGGCGCTGCAGACCTACCGCGCCGCCACCGATCGGCTGGACACGGCGCTGGCGGATCCGCAATGGGATGCACTGGTGCCTGCCGACCGGGTCGTGCCCAGCACCGGCCTGAAACCCGCCGTTATCGTGGATATCGACGAGACGGTATTGGACAACTCGCCCTACCAGGTGCGCCTGATCCGTTCGGGGCTGCAGTACGACGATGCCACTTGGGCCGAATGGGTCGCCGAACAGAGCGCACGTGCCATTCCCGGTGCGGTGGCGTTCGCCCGGGCTGCCCATGAGCGCGGCATCACCATGATCTACCTCTCCAATCGCACCCACGACCAGCGGGAAGCGAGTCTGGCCAACCTGCGTGCCGTGGGCTTTCCGGTAGCGGATGAATCGGTCTTCCTGGGCAAGGGCTTGGCCGTCGAGGGCTGCCAGCAGGCGTCCAGCAGCAGCAAGCACTGTCGCCGTCAGGCGGTCAGCCGGCACTATCGCGTGCTGATGCAGTTCGGTGACCAGCTTGGCGACTTCGCCCAACCCCAACCGAACTCACCGGCCGCACGGCAGGCATTGCTCGACCAGTACGGCGGCTGGTTCGGCGAGCGCTGGTGGATGCTGTCCAACCCCAGCTATGGCGATTGGCAACCGGCGCTGTTCGGCAACGACTGGAGCCTGTCGCCGTCTGCGCAGCGCGAGGCCAAGCTGAAGGCGCTCGACGCGGCGGATTGACCGCGGACTTGCCCGCGGACTTTGCCGTGCACTTGTCCAATCCGCGACCGGCTAGGCTTGTACCCCGTGGTCGCGACGGCGAAGATGCCGGACTGCGACTGGGGAGCCGCGCTGCATGTCATTGATTCGACGCGTTATTACTGCGCCACTGCCGATTGCCGCCGCCATGCTGCTCGCCGCCGCGATCATCACCGGCGGCTGCAGCCGCGACCACGAGCCGGCTGCCGAACCGACCGGGGCCAGTGCTCCGGCTCAGGCAGTCAGCCAGTTGGTCGAAGACCTGCAATCCAACGACCTGGTCGCGTACGCCCACCATGCGCTGCCGCCGCTCCTGCACGAGCGGATGGTCATCGCCTGGTCCGAAGGGCACACGATCTGGCCGCTGACCGAATTGCCGCTGGATGACCGGCTGCCGGGCTTCATCAACGTGCTGGCGGCCCCCGACGCGGAAAAGACCCTGCTGGCCTCCTACAACCGCCAGTTCGCAGGCGCCGACCGCGAACTGCACACCGCGGTGGCGACGCTGGGCCTGTTCGCGGCCCAGTACGTGCAAGGCAGCGCCGACTACAGCGAACCCGAGCGTGACCACTACGTGCAGTTGATCGCCGCGCTCGGCGCCTGGGGCCAACAGGCTCCGCTGGGCGAGACGGCCCGGGCGAAGGCCGCGGTGCCGCAACTGGTTGCCGCCGCGCGCCTGACCGGACTGGCCGGGCCGGATGCGCTGCAGACCGCCGGCATGGTCCGCAGTCTGGCCCGGCTGGGGCCGTTCTTCGCCCGCTTCAAGCTGGTGCTGGCCGACTACGGCCTGGATATCGACCAGGCCCTGACGGGCGCGCAGGCCCGGTTGATCGAACAGACCGGCGACCAGGCCCGGGTGGCGCTGGAATACACCCTCGCCGGCCAACGGATCGACGCGCAGATCCTGGTGGAGCGCCACGAAGGACGCTGGTACCTGACCGATCTGCTGCGCCACGCGCAGGCGCAGGTGGAGGGCCAGGGGCCCGACACTCCGGCGGACACGCCAAGCCAGCCCGGCGGCGACTGATTCGGCGGCCTGGCGCAAGCGAACCGGCATAATGACGGCGATGCCCAAACAGACTCCCCTGCCCTTTCCTGGTGATACCGCTCCGACCCGGAGCAGCGCGACGGAGCCTGCTGCCTCCGGTTCGGCCTCAGCCATGCCCGACGACACCACTGTCATGGGCGGGCCGACGGCGGATGCGGGCCCCGGCGGCGCCAACATCCCCACAAAGCCCCCCACCGGCGCGGGCGCGGGCGACTCCGGACCGGACCAGAGCCAGCGGGATCAGAACCAGCCCGATCAATTCCAGCCAGGCCAGCACCCGTCGACCTTCGAACCCGGTTCGACCCTGGGAGACGGCAACTCACCCGGAAGCAGTCCGGATGGCGGCGTTGTAACCGGCCTGGCCGGCCGGCCACCCGGTGCCGGCAATCCGCGTCGGCCGTGGTGGGCACGGCTGCTGGGCCGGATGCTGGAACCCTGGATCTCGCTGACGGTCGAGCCGGCCAATCCCGCGGGCTACGCACCGCAGTTGATCGGCCAGCCGGTCTGCTATGTCATCGAGCATTACGGCCTGTCCAACGCGCTGATCCTCGAACGGGCCTGCCTCGACAGCGGCCTGCCGTCCCCGTTGCAGCCGCTGCCGGGCGATCCACTGGGCCGCAAGCGCGCCTATGTGGCGCTGTCGCGGCGCAACGTCAGCGCGCTGGGACCGCTGCAACACTCGCTGGGCACCACGCCGCCCTCGTCCAAAAGCCATTCCAGTTCGCTGGCACGCCTGCTGGACGCGCACCGCGAAGACCCTGCGCTGGATGTCCAGCTGGTGCCGGTATCGATCTTCGTCGGCCGCGCGCCGGACAAGACCAGCGGCTGGTTCTCGGTCCTGTTCTCGGAAAACTGGACCCTGGTCGGACGCTTCCGCCGGCTGCTGGCGATCCTGCTCAACGGTCGCGCCACCACGGTCCGCTTCGCCCCGCCGATCAGCCTGCGCGGCATCGTGGCCGAGGACCTTCCGCCCGAACGCACGGTGCGCAAGCTCTCGCGCGTGCTGCGGACCCACTTCCGCCGTATCCGCGCCGCGGTGATCGGTCCGGACCTGTCGACCCGGCGCCTGCTGGTCGACAAGGTGCTGGCCACCGAGCCGGTCAAGGAAGCCATCGCCGACCAGGCCCGGCGCGACAATTCCAGCGTCGCGGAGGCCTGGAAGAAGGCCCACGGCTACGCCTATGAGATCGCCGCCGATTACTCGCACCCGGTGGTGCGCTCGGCCAGCTTCCTGTTGACCCTGGTCTGGAACCGCATCTACCGCGGCGTGCTGATCCATCACCTGGACAAGCTCAAGCAGGCCGCGCCGGGCCATGAAGTCATCTACGTGCCCTGCCACCGCAGCCACATGGATTACCTGCTGCTGAGCTACCTGCTGTACACCCGCGGCATCGTGCCGCCGCACATCGTGGCCGGCATCAACCTCAACCTGCCGGTCATCGGCACCGTACTGCGCAAGGGCGGCGCGTTCTTCATCCGCCGCAGCATCCGCGGCAGCGCGCTGTATTCGACCGTGCTCAGCGAGTACGTCGCCAAGCTGGTCGCCGGCGGCTATTCGATCGAGTACTTCGTCGAAGGCGGCCGCTCGCGCACCGGCCGGCTGCTGCCGCCCAAGGGCGGCATGGTGTCGATGACGGTACGCGCATTCCTGCGCCAGCCGACCCGGCCGGTGCTGTTCCAGCCGGTGTACATCGGCTACGAGAAGCTGATGGAGGGCAACAGCTACCTGGACGAGCTGTCGGGCAAGCAGAAGGAGAGCGAGTCGATCTGGCAGCTGCTGACCGGCATCCCGAAGGTGCTGCGCTCCAACTACGGCCAGGTGGTGGTCAATTTCGGCGAGCCGATCAAGCTCGACGACGTGCTGGCCGAGCACGCACCGGACTGGGAAGGCAAGGCGCTCGGCGATGACGAGAAGCCGGCCTGGCTGTCGGGCACGGTCGATTCGCTGGCCCACCGGATCCAGGTCAATGTCAACCGCGCCGCCGACGTGAACCCGATCAACCTGCTCGCGCTGGCGCTGCTGTCGACCCCGAAACACGCGATGGGCGAGGCCGACCTGCTCGCCCAGATCGCGCTGTCGACCACGCTGCTGGCCGAGCTGCCGTACTCCGACCGGGTCACCGTGACCCCGCACACGCCGGCGCAGATCATCGCCCACGGCGAGGATATCGGCGTGCTGACCCGCACCGCGCACCCATTGGGCGACGTGCTGCAGGTCGGCGGCGACCAGTCGGTACTGCTGAGCTATTTCCGCAACAACGTGCTGCACCTGTTCACCGCGGCCTCGTGGATCGCCTGCTGCTTCCAGAACAACCGCCGCATGGCGCAGGAAAGCGTGCTGCGGCTGGGCCGCAGCGTGTACCCGTTCCTGCAGACCGAGTTGTTCCTGCCGTGGAGCGAGGACGAGTTCGTGCAACGTCTCACCGGCACCATCGACATCTTCGTGCGCGAGGGGCTGCTGGAACGCGTCAACGACGAGGAAGGCGGCATCCTGGCCCGCAATGCCGGCCAGAGTGACGAGGTGTTCCGTCTGCGCGCGATCGGCCATTCGCTGCAGCAGGCCTTCGAGCGTTACTACATCACCATCTCGGTGCTGGTGAAGAACGGCAGCGGCACCCTGTCCACCGGCCAGCTGGAAAGCCTGTGCCAGCTCGCCGCCCAGCGCCTGAGCCTGCTGTACGCGCCGGCCGCACCGGAGTTCTTCGACAAGACCCTGTTCCGCGCCTTCATCCAGAAGCTGCGGGAGCTGAGCCTGGTACGGCTCGACGAGAACGCCAAGCTGGTGTTCGAGCAGCCGCTGGAAGCCTGGGCCCGCGATGCCAAGTTCATCCTCGGCCGCGAACTGCGCCACAGCATCGAGAAGGTCAGCCCCGAAGCGGCGCGACCCGAGCCGGACGCGCTGCCGGGCCATTGAGCAAGCCAGCCGCTGCGGGCGCACACCCGCCGGCGTAGGATGGACGGCGTTGCCGCCGGAACTGTCGCGGACCGGCCGCAAGCGCCGCCCTGCATGCTTTCGTCCGGCATGCTTTCACCCGGCATCACCGACCCCGCGACCACCGTCCGAGGATCGCGCCATGGCCCAACCATCGCCCGCCGCCGCTGTCGGCACCATCGAGCCCGCCACTCCACCGGCCGACGAGCCGCCGCCGCTGGCGACCGCGCCCCAGCAACTGGTCGCCGGCCTGCTCGGCAAGGCCGACATCCGCATCAACGGCGACCGCCCCTGGGACATGCAACTGCACGATCCGGCGGCACTGGAGCGCGCACTGGCGGAAGGCAACCTCGGTCTGGGCGAGGCCTATATGGCCGGCGCGTGGGACTGCGACCAGCTGGACGGCTTCTTCGACCGGCTGCTGCGCGCCCACCTCGACCGCGAAGTGCACCCGGCCCGGATCGCCTGGCACGCCCTGCAGGTACGCATGTTCAACCGCCAGAACCGCACCCGCGCCTGGCAGGTCGGCAAGGCGCATTACGACCTGGGCAACGCGTTCTACCAGGCGATGCTCGATCCGTTCATGGCCTATTCGTGCGGCTACTGGCGCAACGCCGGCACGCTGGCGGCGGCCCAGGTCGCCAAGCTGGAGTTGATCTGCCGCAAGCTCGACCTGCAACCGGGCATGCGCGTGCTGGACATCGGTTGCGGCTGGGGCAGCTTCATGGGCTATGCCGCCCAGCACCACGGCGTGCAGTGCATCGGGGTGACGGTGTCGAAGGAGCAGACCCGCTACGCGCAGGAGCGCTACGCCGGGCTGCCGCTGGAGTTCCGCCTGCAGGACTACCGCGAGCTCGACGAGCACACCCTGGGCGGGCGGGTCGACCGCATCGTCAGCGTCGGCATGTTCGAGCACGTCGGCCACAAGAACCACCGCCAGTACATGGAGGTCGCCGAGCGCTGCCTGAGCGATGACGGCCTGTTCCTGCTGCACACCATCGGCAAGAACGAGCGCGACTCCACTCCGGACCGCTGGATCGACAAGCACATCTTTCCCAATGGCGAGACGCCCTCGATCGGTCAGATCGGCGATGCGATCGACGGCCTGTTCATCGCCGAGGACGTGCACAACTTCGGTGCCGACTACGACCGCACGCTGATGGCGTGGCACGCCAATTTCGAGGCGGCCTGGCCCCGTTTTGCCCACGAACTGGGCGAGACGTTCCGCCGCAAATGGCGCTACTACCTGCTGTCCTGCGCCGGCGCCTTCCGCGCCCGCGAGTTGCAGCTGTGGCAATGGGTGCTGTCGAGGAACGGCGTCAGCGGCGGCTACCGGCGGCCGGAGTGAGGGGCCAGGCGATGCAAACGCTGACCGTCGGCTCTGACCGGCGATCCTGATCCTTACGCCGGTTCGTCCGGGATCAGCGCGCTTTGCAGACGGGCGATGCAGTCCTTCAGCCACAGCTTGTGTTTCTTCAGCCGTTTCAGAGTCAGTTCGTCCGCGGTGTGCGGAAGCTCCGGCCACGACAGACGCTCGATCTGGGCGTCGAGTTCACGGTGCTCCTGGCGCAAGTCGGCCAGGCGGCGGGCGATGTCGGCGGGATCGTCGCTTTCGGTCATGCCGCCAGAATAGCGCGGCGGCGTGGCGCTCGTACCGGGCGGTCCGTGGATACCGCTCCGCGGGCAGGCCGGGCCCCGGCCGGTAGAATGGCCGGCCCGCTGTCGCGCGCCCGTCCCGGATTTTCGAATGTTCTTCCGCAACCTGACCTTCTTCCGCTTCCCCACCACCACCGCCCTGGACACGCTCGACGCCGGCCTGCAGGAATGCCAGCTCAAGCCCGTCGGCGTGCTGGAGCTGTCCTCGCGCGGCTTCGTGTCGCCGTTCGGCCGCGACGCCGAGGAGCTGTCGCACCGGCTCGGCGATGCGCTGTGGCTGACCGTCGGCGGCGAAGACCGGTTGCTGCCGGGCGCGGTGGTCAACGACATGCTGGCGCGCAAACTCGAAGAGATCGAACAGAAGGAAGGCCGCAAGCCCGGTGGACGCACCCGCAAGCGGCTCAAGGACGAACTGATCACCGAGCTGCTGCCGCGCGCGTTCGTCAAGCCCAGCCGCACCGATGCGTTGCTCGACCTGGAGCACGGCGTCGTGGTGATCGACAGCTCCAGCCGCAAGAGCGCGGAGAACTTCTGCAGCGAGATCCGCCGTGCGCTGGGCAGCTTCCCGGCGCTGCCGCTGAATGCCGAGATCGCGCCGCGCTCGATCCTCACCGGCTGGGTCGCCGGCGAGCCGCTGCCCGAGGGACTGACCATCGGCGACGAGTGCGAGCTGCGCGATCCGGTCGACCAGGGCGCGGTGGTCAAGGTGCAGCGCATGGAGCTGGACAACGACGAGATCGCCAAGCACCTGGAGACCGGCAAGCAGGTGACGCGCCTGGCGCTGAACCTCGACGACCACGTGTCGTTCGTGCTCGGCGAGGACCTGGTGGTGCGCAAGTTCAAGCTGCTCGACGGTGCGGTCGACCAGCTCGAGTCCACCGACAGCGACGACGTGCGCGCCGAACTCGACGCCCGCTTCGCGCTGATGAGCGGCGAGGTGAAGCGGCTGTTCTCGGTGCTGGAGTCGGCGTTCAAGCTCAGCAAGGCCGAGTAGCCGTCCATCGGGGACCACGCTGAACCACGCCCGCCCGGACCGGCGTGGCAAGGCGGGCACGTGGGCGACAATGCACAACGACTCCTTCCCTGCGTGCGTCGATCCATGCGCAATCCGTTCCGCCTGCTGACCGCCAAGCCGCCGTCGATCGAGCGCGATGCGTTCGAACTGGTGCTGGACGACGGCCGGGTCGTGCGGGTTCAACGCGTGCGCAATGCCCGCGCACGGCGGATCAAGCTGTCGGTGGATGAGCGCGGCGCGCGATTGACCTTGCCGCTGCGGGCCAGCGCGGCGAGCGGCGAGGCGTTCGCCCGCGAGCACCGGGACTGGCTGCTGGCGCAGATCGACCGGCACGCGCTGGACGCGCAGCCCGCACTGCATGGCTTCGAATCCACCACGCTGCCCTTGCGCGGCGCGACCGTGCCCTTGCGATGGCAACCCGGCCGTCATGCCCGGTTGCAGGCGGAGGGAACTGACGATATCGCGGGCCTGGTATTCCAGTTGCCGGCCCGGGCCGGCCCCGCCGCCATCGCGCGCGCGCTGCACGACTTCTACGAAGGCCAGGCGCGGGCCGACATCGGCCGGTGGCTGCCGTGCTACCTGCCGGCGCTGCCGCGCGCGCCGCGCCAGTTCCGGTTCCGGCAGATGTCCTCGCAATGGGGTTCGCTGTCCCCCGACGGCACGGTGGGGCTGGACCTGTCGCTGATCCTGGCCCGGCCGTCGGCGTTCGAGTACGTGCTGGTCCACGAGCTGTGCCACCTGATCCAGCCCAACCATTCGGCGGCATTCTGGGCCGAGGTGGAGACGCGTTGCCCGCACTGGCGCAAGGAGCGCGCGTACTTCCAGGCGCGCGGCCGGCAGCTGAAGGCGTCGTTGCGGGCCTTGCTGGATCCAGGAATCAACGGGTAAAGCCATCTGGCCGATGGCCCCGCGCCGGCCGGCGAGCCGGATTCAGCGTCCGTCGAAGAAACCGGCCAGCGCCGCGGCGACCTCCGTCGGCGCTTCCATGTGCAGGTGATGGCCGCCCGGCAGCACGACCAGCTGGCCGTCGCGCAGGCAGTCGAAACGCGCGCGCCGCTGCGCCTCGGGGAAGTAGACCTGCGCCGGCTCGGCATAGATCACCCGGGTCGGGCATTCGATCGCGGCCAGCAGCTCGCGCACCTGCTCCTCGCTCATGCGGATCGCGGTGGGCCGGGTCAGACGCGGGTCGCTGCGCCAGCTGAAACCGCGCGGGCCGTCCTCGCCACGGGCCGGCGCCAGGCCCCGCTCGACCAGCAGCGTTGCCGCAACCGCGCCGATCCCTCCGGCATGGACCCGCGCGCGCACGGCGGCGGCCGGATCGGGGAACACGCGCAGAGGCCGGCGCGGCTCCGCCTCGATCCGCGCGAAAGCCTCGCGCAGGCTGCTCACGTTGCGGCCTTGCTCCTGGGACAGCGCGCCCAGCGATTCGATCACGCCGAGGCGCTCGATCCGCTCCGGTGCCGCGGCCGCCATCACGCTGGCAACCGCGCCGCCCAGGGAGTGGCCGAGCAGGGAAAAGCGCTGCCAGCCCAATGCATCGGCGGCGGCGAAGATCGTCCGGGCGGTATTGACCACGGTGTACTCGGCGGTCTCCGGCAGGTGCGCGCTGGCACCGTGGCCTGGCATGTCCAGCGCGACCAGTTCAATGCCGCGCAGATGCGGTTGCAGCGGCAGGAAGCTGGCGGCATTGTCCAGCCAGCCGTGCAGGGCCAGCACCCGCGGCGCGTCCGGTGCATCGGTGCGCAGCCCGGCAATGACGCCCATGCGGGTGTCGACACTGAACTCGCGCATGCCCTTCATGGACCCACCCTTCTGACCACTCCCTTCAACCCCAGGCCGCCAGCTCGCGACGCGCAATCGCCGCCAGTGCCACGGCATGGGCGGGGCTGTCGTTGAGGCAGGGGATGTAGCGCAAACGTGCACCGTGCGCGGCGACATCCTCGGCCAGCATCATCGAGATCTCCTCCAGCGTTTCCAGGCAGTCGGCGGCGAAGCCCGGCGCGATGATGTCGATGTCCCGCACGCCGCGTCCGGCCAGCGCGGTCAGGGTGGTGGCGGTGGCGGGCTCGAGCCAGCGCTCGCGACCAAAGCGCGACTGGTAGCTGACCGTCCAGGCGCCGTCGTCCAGGCCCAGCGCGTTCGCGATCGCTTGCGCACCGGCCTGGCACTGGCGCTGGTACGGATCGCCGGCATCCACCACGCGTTGCGGCAGGCCGTGGAACGAGAACACCAGATGCCCGCCGGCTCCGTGCACGCCGCGATGGCTGCGGATCGAATCGGCGACCGCATCCACCCAGCCGGGATCGACGTGGTAGTCCTCGACCATGCGCACCTGGCAGCCGCTCGCGCGCGCCAGCACATCGCCGACCGCCGCGGTGGTGGTGGTGGAGTACTGCGGATACAGCGGCAAGGCGAGCACCCGGGCCACGCCATCGGCGCGCAGCTCCTCCAGCACGTTCGCCAGCGAGGGCGTGCCGTAGCGCATCGCGTCGACCACCCGCACCCCGGGCAGTTCGCCTTGCACCGTTTCGGCCAGGCGACGGGTGTAGACCGCCAGCGGCGAGCCTTCGGGCAGCCAGATGCTGGCGTACTTGGGCGCGACCTTCGGCGCACGCAGTGGCAGGATCACCCCGTGCAGCAATGGCAGCCACAGCCAGCGCGGCAGCGACACCACCCGGCGATCACCGAGGAATTCACCCAGATACCGGCGCACCGCCGGCGCCGTGGGGGCATCCGGCGTACCCAGGTTGACCAGTACCACCGCAGTATCGGGATTGCTGTCGGGGGAGCGAAGCGGACTCGAAATCATCGACATAGGATGCCAGTTGGCCGCAGTTCCCACACGATTCATCGCGGCCTGACTAGCTTGGACGCTTGCATCGGCGTGGACTTCACCGTGAACTTCACCCATGCCCCGCGGTCGATTCCCATCCACCGGGGCCATCGCCCGCCTTCCACCCGCATCCACTTTCCGGAGTCCTCCATGCCGATCCTGCCCCGCCTCGCCGTTGTCCTGCTCGCCCTTGGGCTGGCCGCCCCCGCCGTGGCCGGAGTCACCGAGGACGAGCGCGCACGCAATGCACTGCGCGTGCTGACCCAGATCCAGGCGATTCCCGAATCGGGCATCCCCGACATCCTGTTCGATGAAGCCAAGGCGATCGTGGTCGTGCCCGACACGCTCAAGATCGGCCTGGTCCTGGGCGGCCGTCGCGGCCACGGTCTGGTCTCGGTGAAAACGCCCGAAGGCACCTGGTCGAACCCCTCGTTCGTCAAGCTGACCGGCGCGAGCATCGGCTTCCAGGCCGGGGTGCAGTCTTCCGACGTGGTGCTGGTGTTCACCAGCCAGCGCGGGCTGGATTCGATCGTCAACGGCAAGATCACCCTCGGCGCGGACGCCAGCGTCGCCGCCGGACCGGTCGGCCGCACCACCGGCCTGGCCACCGACGGCCAACTGAAGGCGGAAATCTGGTCGTGGTCGCGCGCGCGCGGGCTGTTCGCCGGCGTCGCCCTGGATGGCGCGGTACTGAGCATCGACGATGCCGCCAACCAGGCCGTGTACGGCCAGGGCACCACCCCGCGGATGATCTTCGAGGGCCGAGCCGGCCAGCGCGCATCCGATGCGGTGGTGAGCTTCCGCGACCAGTTGGAGGAAGCCACCGCCACCGCACGCGCCGCGCGCGGCCACAACACCTCGCGACCGGCAGCGCCGCAAGCCGCGACCCAGCCGGCGGCGGCGCAGTATCCGCAGGGGCATACGGACACCCAGCCGCTCAACGCCCCGCTCGACACCCCGATCCACCAGCCGCAGCCGTTCGAAACCGTCGACAGCCCGACCGTCCCGGAGATCCGGACCGAGCCGCTGCCGCCGACGCCCTGATCTGCCCAGGCAAGGAATCCAGGCACGCCGGTCTCGCAAACCGGCTGGTTGCCGGGCCCATGCCCACCGGCACCCGCGGCGACGCGCGCGCTTGGGGTATTCTCGGCATCCTGGATTTCGGTGGACATCTCGATGGGCGGTTTCAGTATTTGGCACTGGCTGGTCGTGCTGGTGATCGTGGTTCTGGTGTTCGGCACCAAGCGCCTGAAAAACGTCGGCAAGGACCTGGGCGAAGCGGTCAAGGGCTTCAAGCAGGGCATCCACGACGAGGACAAGCCGGACGAAGGCAAGCCCGCGGCGCGGTTGCCGGATGAGACGACCCGCAACGACAGCACCTCGCGCAACCACAGTGACGTGCGCGACGACGAGCACACGCCGCGCTGATCGCGCGGCTGTTGCACTCCTGATCTTCGATTCCTGATCCCGGGTTCCGGCTGCCGGCATGTTCGACATCGGCTTCTCCGAGTTGTTGGTGATCGCGATCGTGGCCCTGCTGGTACTGGGTCCCGAACGCCTTCCCCGCGCCGCGCGCTTCGCCGGGCTGTGGGTGCGCCGCGCGCGCGCGCAGTGGTATTCGGTGAAGTCCGAGCTGGAAAGCGAACTGGCCGACGACGAACTCAAGCGCAGCCTGCAACGCACCCGCGATGAACTGCGCGACGTGCAGGACCAGCTGCAGGCGCAGAGCCGCGACCTGCAGCAGCAGTTCGAACGCGAGCGCCAGCAGATCGAACATGACGTGATGCAGGTGGACGGCACGACGGAGCAGGCCACCCAGGATTCGACCGAGCCCGAAGCCGCCACATCTCCGCCGGCAGGGAGCGCCGACAAGGATTCCAGCGGCACAATCGACCCCGACCCGTCCGCGCCCGATCCGGGGGAATCCACCGATCACAAGCGAGCGGCAGTGACACCGGACCCTTCGCAGCCCGAGGCAGACCCGGCGGAACCCGTCAAACGCCCGCCCCCGTCCTGGACGCGTCCATGAGCGCGTCCGCATGAGCACGCAACATTCCGAGCCCGTCGACGACACGGCCGGGCCGCGCCTGCTCGACCACCTGATCGAACTGCGGTCGCGCCTGATGCGTGGCGTGGCTGGACTGATCGCGGTGTTCCTGGTGATGCTGCCGTTCGGCAACAAGCTGTATGCCGCACTCGCCGCGCCGCTGCTGGCCAAGCTCCCGCCCGGCGGGCAGTTGATCGCGGTCGAGGTCGCCAGTCCGTTCTTCGCGCCGGTCAAGCTCGCCTTCTTCGCCGCCTTGATGGTTTCGATGCCGTGGTTGCTGTACCAGGCCTGGGCGTTCGTGGCGCCTGGCCTCTACCAGCGCGAGAAGCGGTTGGCGATGCCGTTGCTGGTCTCGGCGGTGACGCTGTTCTATGCCGGCTGCGCGTTCGCGTTCTTCCTCGTGCTGCCGGCGGTATTCGGCTTCCTGACCAGGATCGCCCCCGAGGGCGTGGCGATGATGACCGACATCACCGCCTACCTCGATTTCGTACTGGTGATCTTTTTCGCCTTCGGCGCCAGCTTCGAGCTGCCGGTAGCGCTGGTGATCGCCGCGCTGCTGGGCTGGGTCACCCCGGACCAGCTGAAGGAGTCGCGCGGGTACGCCGTGGTCGGCATCTTCATCATCGCGGCCGTGATCACGCCCCCGGACGTCGTCTCCCAGCTGATGCTGGCGATACCGATGTGCGCGCTGTACGAGGTCGGCATCCTCGCCGCACGCTGGCTGGTGCCACAGGCGACCGGCGAGTCTCCGACCAAGCCGCGGACGTAAACATGGCGGCGACCGCCTCGCTTCGTCCAACCTCGCTCCGTCCCGCCGGCTTCTGGCAGCGCAGCGCCGCCTGGTCGCTGGATGCGGCCTTGATCGCGCCGTTGGCCTTGGCGCTGACGTGGCCGTTCATCTCGGCCCCCGCGCACGCGCTGCGGTTGCAGACGACGGCGCTGCTGCAGACCGCAAGCCAGGCTATGGCCAACGCGATCATCGACTACGTGCCATTGCCGCAACTGGCTGCCGCCCTGCTGCAGAATCCCGTGCTGCACGAGGCCAGCCTCGGCCTGCAATCGACGCTGTGGTCAGCGACATGGCCGCTGGTGCTCGCGTTTTCCCTGCTCAGTGGCGGTTACCACGTCGCCTGCGAAAGCTCGCGCCGACAGGCGACGCCGGCTCAGCGACTGCTCTGGTTGCGGGTCGTCGACGCGAAAGGCCAGACGTTGACGCCGGGCCGCGCACTCGCCCGTCATCTTGCGGGCAGCCTGTCCTGGGCCACGCTGAACATCGGTCACCTGATGGCGACGATCGGGCCGCAGCACCTGGCCCTGCATGACCGCCTCAGTGCGACACGCGTGGTGAAAGCCGGGCCGATGGCAACCGGCGACACCGATGCAGGCCTGCCGACATGGGCCCGGGTCTGGCTTTGGGCTCTCGGGATCGGCGTGGTCGCACTCACCGTCTGGGGCGTCGCTTCCGCGATGAGCGTGATGCGCATCGCGCTGGAGCAGGCGCTGTTCTGAGGTAACAGAAGCCAGATTTTGGCCCCGGACCTATCCATTTCCCTGTCCGGGGCCGGAACCCCAAGGTCCCGACCCCGGCAAGCAAGTCCTATCAGGCGGTGAGCGCGTCGGCCGTGACGGTTTCATCGCGGCTGCCGCCGTCGCAGACATCGCGCCACAGGTGGTACATGGCGCCGAACATCACCACGTACATCGCCAGCATCGCGACGAAATACAGCGGCACCGCCAGCACGATGGCCAGCCATACGCCGATGAACTTGCCGATCAGGCCGATCAGCATCGCGAGCAGGAACACCGCGATCGCCAGCACCACCATCGCGACCAGGCAGGCCACCACGAACACCAGCAGCGGCAGCAGGTTCTTCGCCGCGCCGACAAAGCCGTCCGCCATCGCACCGAACACGCCACGCCCGCGCAACGCGATCTGGCACAGTCCCACCGCCTGCACGCCGTAGAACACCAGCCCGATCACCAGCATCAACACGCTGGCGATGCCCAAGCCGCTAGGCAGGGATGTCAGCTCCGGCGGTGCGCCACCGGCCATCGCCGCCTGCATGACCTGGGCGTACCAGCCGATCACGTCGCCGGCCAGCACACTCAGCAGGCCGAGCAGCAGCAGGTTCTGCACGATCGCCAGCAACACGAAGAAGCCGATCGTGCGCAACGAGGCACCCGGATCGGCGAAGCCGGCGAACACCCCCAGCGCGCGCGCCGGCCGACCGCTTTCCACCGCGTCGATCAGGCGCAGGAAGCCGACCAGCAGCATCGCCATCAGCACCAGAACCACCACCATCATCACGGCCATGCCGACAACCATGGCGCTGATGCTGTTGCCCATCATCATGACGAGGGCCCCCTGCAGCATCGCGCCGGCAAATCCCGCCGCCAGCATGGTGAGCGTCAGCAAAGCCACCCCGCCAAAGATCGCCTTCGGGTTGTTGCGCCCCAGATTGAGCGCTCGTGTCAGCCAGCCGATGCCGGCCATGGGTCCCATCGCGCGTGTCGTCATCCCTTGTCTCCCCTGTGTCTTTAGTGTTGGTTGTTCCGTTTCAACCGCGTCGGCACCCCGCCGATGCGCTCCCCGCATGACAGCCGTCCTCCCCCGAGGACCGCACCGTCACTACTCGCGCCCGATCAGGCCTCGAAACCGCCCGCCGACACCACCGGCGCCGCCGGCGCGTCGCCGGTCATCTGCCGCCATCCCAGATACGCCGCGCCGCTCATGACCGGCAGCAGCACCGCCATCAGCAACACCTGGACCGCGAACATCGACGCCTGCGCACCGATCAGGAACGTCAGCACCATCCCGACCAGCTGCAGCGCCAGGCTGAAGGCGATCATCGCGATCACCATCAGCACCAGCAGCACGATCAGCGCGCCCAGGTTGCGCAGGCAGGCACGCAGGCTCATGCCCATCGCCGCGAATGCGCCGCGATCGGTGAACATGACCTCGGGAATCGCGATGAAGGTGAAGAACCCGGCGACCACGCCGACCACCAGCGCGGCGACCATCCAGCCGAACAGCCTCCCGACCGGCAGCGATTCCACCAGCGCCGGATCGGGGTTGGTCTGCAGCTCCACCATGACCTTGGAGATCTGCTCCAGCTGCTGGGGGCCGACCATCACCACCAGCAACACCACCAGCACCACCAATGCGGCGATCTGGGGCAGCAGCATCGCCAGCAGGCGCGCGGCCTTGCCGTCGTGCAGGCCTTGCAGCAACTGGGCCGGCGATGCGTGGCGGCCCTGGTCGACTTCGCGTGCGGCATAGATGATGCCGCCGAACAGGATCGGTCCCGCCACCCCCAGCAACAGGCTCAGCCAGATCTGTCCGGTCAGCGAGGCCAGCGTCGACAGCCCGCCCCAGATCAGTCCGAGCAGGCCCAGGGTCAGCGGTGCCTTGCGCAGCAATGCCACGCCGCCCAGCAGCCATTCCGCTCCGGCACCCGGTGGAACCTTGCGAATATCCGTCATGTCGTTCCTTTCCTGCCTCGGGTCACTGCCGACCGTAACGGCAGTGCTTGTTGCGTCGATAGATGGCCAACCGCGCGCGTCAGGCGACAGCACAGCCGGACAATTCAATCACACGACTCGATCCGGCAATGCGATCACGCGGCTCAACCGCGCAATCAAGCGCGGGTCTGTGCGCGCTGGGTCGCAAAGTGGACGAACCGGCGCAGCACCCGCCGGCCTTCCGGCGTGGCGTTGACGGCGGCCAGCATCGCCCGCGGATCCAGCCCCTCGTGCTGCAACGCAATCTTGCGCGCCTGGATGTAGCCGCGCATGTGGGTGGTGCTGAATTCGGGGTGGAACTGCACGCCCCAGACATGCTCGCCCCAACGGAACGCCTGGCACGCATCGGCCGACGAACGCGCCAGCACGGTCGCCCCTTCAGGCACCCGCAACACGCTCTGCCGATGGGTCAGCTGCACCGGCATGGTGGCCGGCAGCGGCCCGAACAGGGCGTCCTGCTTTGCGCCCGGCAGCAACTCGATCTCGATCGTGCCCATCTCGCGTCCAGCCGGGTTGTAGCCGACCTCGCCACCCAGCGCGTGGGCCAGCAGCTGATGGCCGTAGCAGATGCCGAACAGCGGGAACCCGGCCGCAGCCGCTTCCGCCAGCCAGGCCGCGGTGGCCTCGCTCCAGTCCAGCCGGTCGGTCACCATCGCACCCGATCCGCTCACGATCGCACCGGAAAAGCCTTCCCGCGACGGCAGCGCGTCGCCGGCCTCGACGTTGATCACTACCGCACCATCGCGCGGCAGGCCGCTGGCAACGCGGATCCAATGGGGAAATCCGCCGTGGCGGCGCATCGAAGCGACCGGCTGGCCGGTTTCGATGATCAGGAAAGGGGCAGTCACAGAATCAGGCGTCCAGATTAGAGTCGAAAGGAGCGGCGAACGAGGGCGGAAAACAGCCCCGGCGAGGCCGGCCGTATACTAGCGTGCTTTGCCCCACGGCCCTTCAAGCATGCCGCAGCCTGACGCCAGCGCCCTGTCGCCCCCGACGTTCCAGCAACTCATCCAGCGCCTCAACACGTTCTGGGCGCAGCAGGGTTGCGTGCTGATCCAGCCGCTCGATCTGGAAGTCGGTGCCGGCACCTTCCACCCGGCCACCTTCCTGCGCGCGCTCGGGCCGGAGCCGTGGAACGCCGCCTACGTGCAGCCCTGCCGCCGCCCCGCCGACGGCCGTTACGGCGACAACCCCAACCGGCTGCAGCGGTACTACCAGTATCAGGTCGCGATGAAGCCGTCGCCCGACAACATCGTCGAGCTGTATTTCGACTCGTTGAAGGCGCTCGGCGTGGACCCGCTGGTGCACGACCTGCGGCTGGTCGAGGACAACTGGGAATCGCCGACCCTCGGTGCCTGGGGACTGGGCTGGGAAGTCTGGCTCAACGGCATGGAGGTGACCCAGTTCACCTACTTCCAGCAGGCCGGCGGGATGGAGTGCCGGCCGGTGCTGGGCGAGATCACCTACGGTCTGGAACGCCTGTGCATGTACCTGCAGGGCGTGGACAACGTGTTCGACCTGGTCTGGACCCACGGTCCCGACGGCAGCCCGGTGACCTACCGCGACGTCTACCACCAGAACGAGGTCGAGCAGAGCACCTACAACTTCGAGCATGCCAACGTGGAAGTGCTGTTCCGACGCTTCGACGAATGCGAGGCCGAGGCACTGGCGCTGGTCGAGCGCGGCCTGCCGTTGCCGGCCTACGAGCAGGTAATGAAGGCCAGCCACAGTTTCAACATGCTCGACGCGCGCCGCGCGATCAGCGTCACCGAGCGCCAGCGCTACATCCTGCGCGTGCGCCGGATCTCCCAGGCCGTGGCCGAGGCGTATCACGCCCAGCGCGAGAAGCTGGGGTTTCCGGGGTTGAGGAATGCCGCTGCATCGGTGGACGGGGAGGCCGGTTGATGACCAGCAGCACCAATGCCGCCTTCGGAGGCTTCCTGTTCGGCGTTTTTACCGCGTACTGGGCCCAGACCACCGACCGCAATCCCTGGCTGTGGTTTTTCTTCGGCTGGATCCTCCCTCCCGTCGCCGGACTGGTGTTGCTGTGGAAAAACACCAAACGCCCCGCTCCTCGCAACCTCGATGCAACCGGCCGTGACGATCTGCTGGCCGTTCGCAAGGACATCGTATGAAAGCAATGCAACCGCTGCTGATCGAACTGGGGACCGAGGAACTGCCGGTCAAGGCATTGGCCGGCCTCGCGCAGGCGTTCTTCGACGGCGTGATCGCCGGCCTGGTCAAGCGCGGGGTCGCCTTCGAGCGTGACGAGGCGAAACCGCTGTACACCCCGCGCCGGCTCGCGGTGCTGTTGCCGGGCGTGGCCACCGAGCAGCCGGAGCAGGCCTCCGAGGTGCTGGGCCCGTACCTCAACATCGCGCTGGACGCCGACGGCCAGCCGACCCGCGCGCTGCAGGGCTTCGCCGCCAAGGCCGGGGTCGACTGGACGACGCTGGACAAGACCACCGACAACAAGGGCGAGCGCTTCGTGCACCGCTCGGTCAAGGCAGGCGCGAAAACCGCCGACCTGCTGGGCGACATCCTTGCCGAAGCACTGGCGGCGATGCCGATCCCCAAACCGATGCGCTGGGGCAACCACGACTACAGCTTCGCCCGGCCGGTGCACTGGCTGGTGGTGTTGCTGGGCAGCGACGTGGTGGATGTCGAGCTGCTGGGCGTGCGCAGCGATCGCATGAGCCGCGGCCACCGTTTCATGCACGACAAGCCGGTCTGGTTCAGCACCCCCGGCGATTACGTGGAGTCGTTGCGCGGCGCGAAAGTGCTGGTCGATGCGGACGAGCGCCGCGAACGCATCGTGCGCCAGGTCGAGGCGGCAGCGACCGCCTGTGGCGGCGTGGCGCGGATCGACGCGGGCATTCTGGAAGAGGTCAACGGCCTGACCGAGTGGCCCAGCGCGATCACCTGCGGGTTCGAGTCCGAGTTCCTCGCGATCCCGGCCGAAGCGCTGATCGCGACGATGGAAACCAACCAGAAATTCTTCCCGGTACTGGATGGGCAGGGCCGGCTCAGCGAGCACTTCATCGGCATCGCCAACATCGAGAGCAAGGACGAAGCCGAAGTCCGCAAAGGCTACGAGCGGGTGATCCGGCCGCGCTTCAGCGACGCCAAGTTCTTCTTCGTGGAGGACATGAAGCAGGGGCTGGCGTCGATGAACGACGGCCTCGGCAGCGTGACCTACCAAGCCAAGCTCGGCAGCGTCGCCGACAAGGTGCGGCGCGTGATGGCGTTGGCCGGAAGCATCGCCGGCGAAGTCGACGTCGATCCCGCGCTGGCCCGGCGCGCCGCCGAGCTGTCCAAAGCCGACCTGCAGTCGCGGCTGGTGGGCGAGTTCCCGGAGCTGCAAGGCATCGCCGGCCGCTATTACGCGGCGGTCGAGAACGAGCCGGTCGAGGTCGCCCACGCGATCGACGAGGCCTACATGCCGCGTTTCTCCGGCGATGCGATCGCACCCTCGAAACTCGGCCAGGTGCTGGCAATCGCCGAGCGGCTGGACACGTTGGCGGGTGGTTTCGCGGCGGGCCTCAAGCCGACCGGCAACAAGGACCCGTTCGCGCTGCGCCGGCATGCACTGGGCTTGGCACGCACAATTATTGAAAGCGGATTGGAATTGAACCTTGGGAACTTGTTGGTCGAATCAGTTCACCAAGTGAATTTCGCCTTGGTGGATGTAAAAGCTCGCGGGCAAGTTCAAGCCGCCCAGGCAGCGCGAGACACGGGCGTCAAAATAGGTTTTGGATTCATCACGGGCAATGCGACTGATGGAAATATTGCCATTGACCTCTATGACTTCATCCTCGACCGCTTGCGCGGCTACTACGCCGACCGCGGCATCTCGGCGCAGCAGTTCGAGGCGGTGATGCACGTCGCCCATGACTCGTTGCCCGACTTCGACCGCCGCCTCAAGGCGATCGGCGAATTTGCGGCCCTGCCCGAAGCGGCCGCGCTGGCGGCGGCGAACAAGCGCAGCCGCAACATCCTCAGGAAAGTCGATGGCCCGGTGCCGGAGCGCATCGACGCGGCGCTGTTCGCCGAGCCGGCCGAGCGCGAGC
>DATJBR010000060.1:0-10365 GCA_035515255.1 Lysobacter sp.
CGGAGTGACGATGCCCGGCCGCTTCCAGCGCGGCGGCGGCGGCGGCGAGTCCGGGCGCACCGACCAGGCGCGCGGCGCCCTTGATCTTGTGCGCCTGGCGGATCCACGCGATGTCGTCAGCAGCAGCGCGCGCCGCGTCTAATGCGGCCAGATCCTCCGCGGTGCTGGCGAGGAAGTCGACCATCAACGCGCGCGCGTCGGCCGGGTCGCCATCAGTCAGGGTCTCCAGGGTGGTGCCGTCCAGCTCGGGCAGTTCCGGCGGCACGCCCGCATCGGGCGGCGTTGTAATGAATGCGGTGCCAGGTGGGGTGCCGGATTGTGCTTCGGCAGCAAACAAAGCAGGCACCTCATCCCACACCTGCGTCGCCGCATGCGGCAACCAGCGCTGCAGGCAGGCCTGCAATACCGGCACCGAGACCGGTTTGGCGAGGTAATCGTCCATGCCGACGCCGAGACAACGCTCGGCTTCGCCCTTCAGCGCGGAGGCGGTCAGGGCGATGATCGGCGTGCGTGGCTTGCCGTCGCGCGCCTCCTCCTCGCGGATCGCGCCCGCCAACTGGTAGCCATCCAATCCGGGCATGTGGATGTCCGAGAGCACCAGCGCATACCGCCCGCTGCGCCAATGCTGCAGGCCCTGCAGGCCGTCTTCGGCGGCCTCGCTGGCATAGCCGGCCAGAGCGAGCTGGCGCGCGATCACCAGCCGGTTGGTCGGGTGGTCGTCGACCAGCAGGATCAGGCTGCGCTCGGCTTCGGCTTCCGCCACGGCGGGAACGCGGCGGGCGCTGACCAGGGCGGTCTGGGCCGCCACCGGAACGGCAGGGAGAACCTCATCGGCCCGCGCCCGTGGCAGCACCAGTTCCAGACGCATCGTGGTGCCTTCGCCGGGCACGCTGTCCATGCGGATGCTGCCGCCCATCAGCTCGGCCAGCCGGCGGCAGATCACCAACCCCAGTCCGGTGCCGCCGAAGCGGCGGGTGGTATCGTCCTCGGCCTGGCTGAATGGCTGGAACAGCCGCGCCTGCGCCTCGGCACTGACGCCGATGCCCGTGTCGGTCACCCGCAGCACCAGCCGCTCGCGACCCTGCGTGTCCTCCGGCCCCGCATCAGCCTCGCCCGCCCATTCCAGCGCCACCTCGATACCGCCCTGCTCGGTGAACTTCAACGCGTTGGTCAGGAAGTTGGACAGCACCTGGCGCAGGCGCATCGGATCGACCCGGTGCGCGGGTGCCACCCGCTCATCGACTTTGCATGCCAGCGCCAGGCCCTTGCTGGAAGCCGCGCCGGTGTAGTGGCTGACGGTGTCGCGCAACAGCTTCGGCAAACTCACCGGTTCGGGCGCCAGCTCCAGCCGGTCGGCCTCGATCTTGGAGAAGTCCAGGATGTCGCCAATGATCTGCAGCAGCGACTGCGACGACTGCTGGATGATGTTCAGCGCGTGGCGCTGATCGGGCTCCAGCCGCGAGTGGGACAGCACTTCGACCATCCCGGTGACGCCGATCATCGGGGTGCGGATTTCATGGCTCATCGCGGCCAGGAACGACGACTTCGCCTGGTTGGCCGCCTGCGCGCGCGCCTCGCTGTCGCGCAGTTCCGATTGCAGACGCTCGTTCGCCGACAGTGCAGCCTCATTGCGGGCGAGCTGGTCGATCAGCTCGGTCTCGAAAGTGAGCACGTCCCGCCGCATCTCCGCAAACGCCTCCATCACCAGTGCCAGTTCGCCACGCGGCTGAAACCGCGGCTGCGCGGTGTAGTCGTGCGCGCGCATCCGCCGGACCAGGAACACCAGACTCTCCACGCCCCGATAGGCGTTGCGCAGTACCGCCTGTCCCACCAGCGCGACCACCAGCAGGGTCAGCAGCGACACGCCGATCCGCAAGGCGCTGACCCGCCGGCTGCGCTCCAGATCCGCGCGCACCAGCGTATCGGCCTGCACCATGGCCTGGGCGGACAGCGCCTGGATGCGCCGGGTGACCGGATCGATCGCCGGATACAGCGCGGTATCGGCGAAGCGACCAAGCCGGTCCATGTCGCGTGCGAGCAGGATCGCGCGCAGCTGGGCGATGGCCCGGTCGGCCACAACGCGTTCCCGCGCCACTTCGTCAAACAGCCTCTGCTCCTCGAGATTGCGCGGCATCGGCACCAACGCGCTCCAGTTGCGGTCGATGCGGCCACGCATGGCATCGACCGCGACCACTCCGTCCTCCCACGGCATCAGGAAATTGCGCACCCGGAACGTGGTGTCGACCACTCCCAGCCCGTACGCATCGGAAACCTCCTTCAGCCGGCCCATGCGCTGCAGGGAGTCGTCCTTCAAGGTCAGCAGCGACTGGCGTGCGCGGTACTGGGAGACCTCATCGATCACCAGCACCGTGGTGCCGGCGAGCAGGCACAGGCCGAACAGGAGGATCAACTGGTGCCGGATGCCCAGCGCCGCGAGACGGCGGCGAACCCGCACGCGCCACGACGTGGAGGTGTCGCTGCTGGCGGCCATCGACCTAGAACTCCGGCCGCCGCCAGCGGGCGAGGATGCCGGGCAGGTCTTCCGGCGGTACCGGCGGGGCGATCAGGTAGCCCTGGGCCGTCGCACAGCCCAGTTGGGCCAGCATCTGCCAGTCCTCCACCGTGGCCACGCCCTCGGCCACCACCTTCAGGCCCAGTTTGCGGGCCAGGTCCAGGCTGGCCTCGACCACCGCCCGCTTGCGCGGCTGCTCGTGCGCCCCGGCAACGAAGCCCTGGTCGATCTTGAGTTCGGTGAACGGGATCTGCGACAGCTGCGCGAGTGAGGAGTAGCCGGTGCCGAAGTCATCGATCGACAGGCCGAAGCCCTTCAGCCGCAAGCGCGCCAGCACCCCGAGCGCGCGGGCGGCGTCGGCCAGCACCGAACTTTCCGTCAGCTCCAGGACCACCTCGGCGGGGTCGACGCCCTGGGCGATCACGATGCGCTGGTAGCGGTCCGCGGCGGTGGCATCGGCCAGGGTGGTCGGCGAGACGTTGACCGACAACGTCAGGTGCAGGCCGGTCTGGTCCCAACGGCGTTTCCATCGGCACGCCTGTTCCAGCATCAGGTCGGTGAAGGGGTCGGCCAGGCCCTCGCGTTCGAGCAGGCCGATGAAGTTCTGCGGCCGCACCACCCGGCCGTCCGGTCGCCGCCAGCGCGCCAGCGCCTCCACCCCGACCGGCTTGCCGTTGACCAGTTCGACCTGGGGCTGGAACCACGGCCCGATCTGGCCGTGGGCGAGCGCTTCGCGGATTTCGGTGGCACTGATCTCGATCGGCTCGTCGATGTCCTCGTCGTATTCCTGGGTGTCGTAACCGGACAGCGCGTTGGCGAGCTTCTCGGCGGTCAGCGGCTTCTCGACGCTGCCCAGCACCCGCAGGCCGTAGGCGCGGGCCATGCTCTGCACGGTATTGAGCAAGGCCATGTCCAGCGCGCTGACCACCAGCACCGAGCGGGCCAGGCCGCGCTGGGCGACATGGCCGATGAACTCGATGCCGTCCATTCCGGGCATGTCGAGGTCGACCATCACCACGTCCGGCGGGCGGCCGCGTTCGGCCAGCAGCGTCAACGCCGCGCGACCTTCGGCCGCCTCGGTGACGTCGGCCACGCCGAGTCCGGCCAGCAGCCGCAGCGCCATCCGGCGCTGGAAACCGTGGTCCTCCACCACCATCACGCTCAAAGCCGATACGGACATCCGATCCCCTCGTGGCCCGTGACCCGTGCTGCGGCCGCGGATCACTCTAGCCTGCCGTGAAGGCCACAAACAACAAACCCGGCCGGGGCCGGGTCTGTCTGCTGCGCGATTGTCCGCGGGAGGGTCCGCTCAGGTCGGGACGGGACGGGACCGTCAGCGACGCCTCATCACCACTGCGGCGGATCGGCCTGCCAGGCCTGCTGGATCTCGGCCAGCACCGCACGCTCCCCATCCTGCCAGTCGGGCAGCAACATCCCGTATTGATCGATGCCGCTCCACTTGTCCGGGTGGGTGCGCACGGCGGCCGCATACCATTGCACCGCCTCGTCGCGGCGATCGAGCGTCCACAGCACCAGGGCAAACGTCGGCGGCATCCAGTCGGCGGTGACGTTGCGGGCCTTCAGCAATGTCTCCCATTGGCCCAGTGCATCGGCGGCATTGCCGTTGCGCAGCAGGTCCCAGCCGTAGTTCCACAACAGCGGGCGATACAGCGCTTCGGTCGGACTGACCTGGCGCAGCACGCGCCCGTACAACTCGTTGCCCAGCTCGGGTCGGCCGCCGGCCATCGCGATGTGGGCCAACTGGGCGGTTTCGGCCTTCGCCCGCGGGTTGCGCGTGATCGCCTTCAACAGCGACTCGGTCAATGCATCGCCCTCGCCCTGCAGGGCGACCACGGGACGCGTGGTGCGCGCCTCTTCGGTGAAATAGAACTCCGATACCGGCACCAGCCGCGCCGGAACGGCCTGGGCGGATACCGCCCCGATGCCGGCCAGACAGGCCGCCAGGCCAACCGCGACCGCCAGGCCCTTCACGGACCGATTGACAACATGCATGTGGATTCCCCCTGAATTGCCGACCCATGGTAACGCGGTGCCGCGAGGGGGCAAGGCGTTCGCTGGTAGAATCCGGCGGCTTTTCCGGCCAATCCTGCCCGTTGCCACCGCTCGCGCGCTGCCTGCGCCCGCAGGCGCCCGATCCGGCACGGCCTGCCCACTCGCCACGCAAACTCTCCCGCAGCCACTGCGCGGCCCTCGCCGCGTCGGAGCCACGCATGACCCATACCGCCGCGCCCGCCTTCCCCGCCGCCAACCGCACTGCGCTGGCCGATCCCGATTACGGGCTGGACCACAAGTACAGCCGCCAGGAAGGCCGCATCTACCTGTCCGGGGTGCAGGCGCTGGTCCGCCTGCCACTGATGCAGCGCCTGCGCGACCAGGCCGCCGGGCTGGATACCGCCGGTTTCATCTCCGGCTACCGGGGCTCGCCGCTGGGCGGCTTCGACCTGGAGCTGTGGCGGGCGAAGAAGCATCTGGCCGACGCCGGGGTGAAGTTCATTCCCGGCCTCAACGAGGACCTCGGCGCGACGATGGTCTGGGGCACCCAGCAGACCAACCTGTTCGAAGGCGCGAAGTTCGATGGCGTGTTCGGCATGTGGTACGCCAAGGGCCCGGGCGTGGACCGCAGCGGCGATGTGCTCAAGCACGCCAACGCGGCCGGCACCAGCCCGCTGGGCGGGGTGCTGGCGCTGGCCGCCGACGACCACGCCTGCCGCAGTTCGACCCTGCCGCACGGCTCGGAAGGCGAATTCACCAGCGCGATGATGCCGATCCTCAACCCGGCCGGAGTGCAGGACATCCTCGACATGGGCGCGATCGGCTGGGCGATGTCGCGCTACACCGGCCGCTGGGTCGGCTTCAAGACAATCGCCGAGACGGTGGAATCCTCCGCCTCGGTCGACGTCAATCCGCTGGCGCTGCGGATCGTCACCCCGGACGACTTCGAGATGCCGGTCGGCGGCCTCAACATCCGCTGGCCGGATCCGCCACTGGACCAGGAAATGCGCCTGCACCGCTACGCGGTCAAGGCCGCGCAGGCGTTTGCGCGGGCCAACGGCGTCGACCGCATCGTGATCGATTCGCCCACGCCGCGGCTGGGCATCATCACCACCGGCAAGTCGTATCTGGACGTGCTGACCGCGCTGGAATACCTCGGCCTGGACGAGCGCGCCTGCCAGGACCTGGGCATCCGTGTGTACAAGGTCGGCATGACCTGGCCGCTGGAGCCGGTCGGCCTGCGCCGCTTCACCGAAGGGCTGGCCGACATCGTGGTGGTCGAGGAGAAGCACGCCTTCATCGAGAGCCAGATGAAGGAGGCGATGTACAACTGGGGCGGTGGCGCGCGGCCGTCGATCGTCGGCAAGTACGACGAGGAAGGGAACTGGATCCTGCCCAGCACCGGCGAGCTGACCCCGGCGACGATCGCCGGCGTGATCGGCCGCCGCATCCAGCGCTTCCATGATTCCGAGCCGATGCGCGACGTGATGCGCTGGATGGCCGGGAAGGAAGCCGAGCTGGCGCTGCCGCGGGCGCAGTTCCCGCGCGTGCCGCACTACTGCTCCGGCTGCCCGCACAACACCTCCACCGCGGTGCCGGAAGGTTCACGCGCGCTGGGCGGCATCGGTTGCCACTACATGGTCACCTGGATGGACCGCAGCACCGACACCTACACCCACATGGGCGGCGAAGGCGTCACCTGGGCCGGGCAGGCCGCGTTCACCGACACCGAACACGTGTTCCAGAACCTCGGCGACGGCACCTACTTCCACTCCGGCACGCTGGCGATCCGGCAGGCGGTCGCGGCCGGGGTCAACATCACCTACAAGATCCTCTACAACGACGCGGTGGCGATGACCGGCGGCCAGCCGGTGGACGGCCAGCTGAGCGTGCCGCAGATCGCCCACCAGGTCCGCAGCGAAGGCGTGCACGCGATCGTGGTGGTGTCCGACGAGATCGGCAAATGGCGGCGTCGCGACCTGTTCCCGTCCGAGGTGGAGTTCTTCGACCGCGCTGAACTGGACGCGGTGCAGAAGCGCCTGCGCGACGTGAAGGGCACCTCGGTGCTGATCTACGACCAGACCTGCGCGACCGAGAAGCGCCGCCGGCGCAAGCGCGGCATGATCGTCGATCCGGCCAAGCGGGTGATGGTCAACTCGCTGGTCTGCGAAGGCTGCGGCGACTGCGGCAAGAAGTCGTTCTGCGTGTCGGTGCTGCCGAAGGAAACCGAGTTCGGCCGCAAGCGTGAGATCGACCAGTCCAACTGCAACAAGGACTACTCCTGCGTGACCGGCTTCTGCCCCAGCTTCGTCACCGTGGAAGGCGGCGGGTTGAAGAAGAAGTCCGCCAGCAACGCCAAGGACCGGCTGGCCAACCTGCCGATGCCGGTGCTGCCGACGCTGGAGCGGCCCTGGAACATCCTGATCACCGGCGTCGGCGGCACCGGCGTGGTCACCATCGGCGCGCTGCTCGGCATGGCCGGCCATCTGGAAGGCAAGGGCTCCAGCGTGCTCGACCAGACCGGGCTGGCGCAGAAGGGCGGCGCGGTCACGACCCACATCCGCATCGCCAATACGCCGACCGAGATCCACGCGGTGCGCATCGCCGCCGGCGAGGCCGACCTGGTGCTGGGCTGCGACATGGTGGTGGTCAACGACTACTGGGCGCTGTCGAAGATCCGCGGCGGCCGCACCCAGGTGGTCCTCAACAGCTACGAGGCGATGCCCGGCAGCTTCACCACCCGGCCGGACCTGCAGTTCCCGGCCACCGACATCATCAGTGCGGTGCAGACCGCGCTCGGCGGCGAGACCCCGTTCGTGGTCGATGCGACGCAGATCGCCACCGCGCTGCTGGGCAATGCGATCGGCAGCAACCTGTTCCTGCTCGGCTATGCCTGGCAGCGCGGACTGGTGCCGATCTCGCTGGACGCGATCATGCGCGCGGTCGAGCTCAACGGCGCGGCGATCGAGATGAACAAGACCGCATTCGCCTGGGGCCGGCTGGCGGTGATCGACCCGCACGCAGTGGCTGATGCCGCCGGACTGGTGCGCAACCAGCCGACCGCCGCCGAAGCCACTCCGAACGTCCTGCCGATGCTCGGCGCCGGGCAGTGGGAAGGCCATGAATCCGGCAGCCCGTCGGCTCCACGTCCCGGCCGCGACGAGGACGAACTGCGCCACGTGCCGCAAAGCCATCCCGGCGACAAGGTCGCGTTCCTGCCGCTGGACGACGCGCGCCTGTCGCGCTCGCTGGACGAGCTGATCAGCCGCCGGGTCGCGTTCCTGACCGAATACCAGGACGCGACCTACGCCCGCCACTACGCCAGTCTGGTCAACCGCGTGCGCGATGCCGAAGCCGGCAAGGCGTCCGGCAGCACCGACCTGACCGAGGCGGTCGCGCGCTATGCATTCAAGCTGATGGCCTACAAGGACGAGTACGAAGTCGCCCGCTTGTACACCAGCGGCGAGTTCCTGCGTCAGGTCGAGCGGCAGTTCGACGGCGACTACAAACTCAAATTCCACCTCGCGCCGCCCCTGCTGGCCAAGCGAGACGAAAACGGCCAGCTGATCAAGCGCGAGTTCGGCCCGTGGGTGTTTACCGCGTTCAAGTGGCTGGCGAAGCTGCGCAGGCTGCGTGGCGGCACGTTCGACATCTTCGGCTACACCCGGGAGCGCCGGACCGAGCGCCAGCTGATCGTCGACTACTTCAAGACCATCGACGCGCTGCTGCCCGCGCTGGATCGCGGCAACGTCGCGCTGGCGGCCGAGATCGCCGCGATCCCCGAGCACATCCGCGGCTACGGCCACATCAAGGACGAGCACCTGCACAAGGCCAAGGCGCGCGAAGCCGAGCTGCTGATGCAGTGGAACAATCCGCTGCGGATCGTGCAGGTCGCCTGACCGCACCGACACAGAAACCGGCCCGGCAGCGATACGCTGCGGGCCGGCGGAATGCCTTCGGAAGATCTCCGGCACTGCACTCCACAGAAAACCGCCATCAGGGCCGCGCTGCAGGTCCTTTGTCCACAACAAAAAATAAAACGGGGATTCACTAAAGTTCCGCCACAAGCGGCCGATAGGACTGACGTGCCGGCCTCCCTGCCGGCTTTGGGCGCAATCAATGTCCCATCGTCCTTTTTACGTGCCGCCCGCCTTCGGGATGCAGGCTTTCATGGAGTCGGCCGTCCTCGCCGGTGACCACACCGCGCCGCGTCCATCCGGCCTTCTCGCCGGATGAGCGACGTCGCACTCCCTGCCAGCGTCGCCGCCACCGATTGGCGCGAGCGGCTGCTGGACGCCACCACCACGCGCGACGTGATCGCGGTGGTGGTGGATCTCGCGCAGCAGCTCCCGGGCGTACGTCAGGTCCGGGTGCTGTGGGAACTGGACCCCGGCGACCTGCCGGCTGCCATCGAAGCCGACACGTTGCGGCTGGCCGACGACGCCATCGGCGCGGGCGCGCCACGCACCAGCGCAAGGGGTGACCTGCTGGCATTGCCGCTGCAGACCAGCACGGCCGTGGTGGTGATGGACCTCGGAAGCGACGCCGACGCGGCCGGCATCACCGACACCTTGCGCCTGCCACTGCGCGTGGCGGACCGGAAGCTCCACGACCGCGTGCGACTGGAGGAACTGGAAGGTGCGGTGCGTCGCCTGCGACGTTCCGAACAGCTGCAGGGCGCCTTGTTCGCGATCTCCGATCTGTCCGGGTCCGACCACGACATGACCGAGATGCTGCGCAGCATCCACGGCATCGTCGGCAGGCTGATGTACGCCGAGAACTTCTTCATCGTGCTGCGCAACCTGGCCCGCGACACGGTCCACATCCCCTATTTCGCCGATGTCCTCGACCCCTGCCCGTTCGAGGAGGCTTCGCTGGAAAGCATCAAGCACTCGTGCACCTGGTACGTGATCAACGATGCGTCGCCGCTGCGGGGCAACACGGGCCAGCTGCACAAGCAGGTCTCCGGCCCGCTGCTCACCGTCGGCACGGAGAGCCATGACTGGCTGGGCGTGCCGATGCTGCGCGACGGCGAGGCGCTGGGTGCGATCGTGGTGCAGAGCTACCAACCCGGCATCGACTTCACCGCGGCCGACCAGACACTGCTGGAGTTCGTCGCCAGCCACATCCTCACCGCGCTGGAACGCAAGCGCAGCACCGACCTGCTGGAACACAACGTCAAACTGCGCACCCGGCAACTGGCCGAGGCCAACCTCGGGCTGCAGCAGGAGGTCGCCGAACGCCAGCGTGCCGAACGCCTGCAGGCCGCGTTGTTACAGATCGCCCAGCTGGCGACCGCCGACATCGACGAGGACCGTTTTTACGCCAGCATCCACGGCATCGTCGACCAGCTGCTCAACGCCGAAAACTTCTACATCGCGCTGCTTTCCGATGACCGCACCGCGCTCAGCTTTCCGTATTACATCGATACCCAGGGACGCAAATTCCACGAGGGTCGCCGGCTCGCTTCCGGACTCAGCGAGTACGTGCTGCGCCACCGCACGCCATTGCTGGTTCACAGCCGGGAGATCGAGGCGCTCGTACAAGGTGGCGAGGTGGCGCGCGACCACCGCCGCTCGCCGCCGGCCGAATGCTGGCTCGGCGTGCCGCTGCTGTCGGGCGACGAGGTGCTCGGCATCGTCGCCCTGCAGAGCTACGACCCGCACAGCGGCTATGGCCAGGCGGACCAGGAGCTGCTCGCGTTTGTCGCCCTGCAGATCGCCACCAGCCTGCACCGCCGCCGCAGCGCGCAGTTCCTGCTGCAGGCCTACAGCCAGCTGGAAGAACGGGTGGCCGAACGCACCGCCGAACTGCGCGAGCAGATCCACGAGCGCGAGCAG
>DATJBR010000061.1:0-11162 GCA_035515255.1 Lysobacter sp.
CGGGGGTGGCGATTTCACGCCGCCGTTCTCACCCGCGAGGCGGAAGTCGATCTTGCGCTCCTCCAGGCTGGCCTTCATCACGATGATGCTGGCGCGGTCGCCGAGGCGGAATTCACGGCCGGTGCGTTCGCCGGTGAGGGCTTTGCGGATCGGGTCGAAGCGGTAGTAATCGTTGGGCAGCTGGGTGACGTGGATCAGTCCGTTGACCTTGGAGTCGTCGAGTTCGACGAACAGGCCGAAGCTGGTCACGCCGCTGACCACGCCGTCGAACTGGCTGCCGACGTGCTGCTCCATCCAGGCGGCGCGGTAGCGTTCGTCGACCTCGCGCGAGGCCTCATCGGCGCGGCGTCCGCGCTCCGAGCTCTGCAGCGACAGCTGGGCCATGTCGCTGGGTGAATAGCGGAACTTCTCCGGCTTGGCACCGCTGAGCGCGTGCTTGATCGCGCGGTGCACCAGCAGGTCGGGATAGCGGCGGATCGGTGAGGTGAAGTGCGCGTAGGCCTCCAGCGCGAGGCCGAAGTGGCCGATGTTCTCGGGCTGGTACACGGCCAGGCTCTGGCTGCGCAGCAACACCGACTCGATCAGCGGTGCATCGGGGCGTTCGCGGATGTTGCGCAGCAGCTGGGTGAAATCGCGAGGCTGCACTTTCGACCACGGTGGCATGCGCAGCTGGAACTCCTTCAGGAACTCCAGCAGGTCTTCGTATTTCTGTTCCGGCGGGCGGTCGTGGGTGCGGTACGGCGCAGACACTTCGGCTTCGATCAGGAACCTGGCCGCCTCCACGTTGGCGGCGATCATGCATTCCTCGATCAGCTTGTGCGCATCGTTGCGCACCAGCATGCCGGCCTGCACCACCTCGCCGCGCTCGCCGAGCACGAAGCGCACTTCGCTGGTCTCGAACTCGATCGCACCGCGCTTCGCGCGTGCCTTGGCCAGCACCTGGTACAGCTGGTGCATACGCTGCAGGTTCGGCAGCAGGGAGCCGACCTGCTCCAGTGCCTCCTCTCGCGCGTGGTCCTCGATGCCGTCGCCGATCGCGTTCCAGACCTGGTTGTAGGTCAGGCGCGCGTGCGAGTTCATCACCGCTTCGTAGAACTTCGATTCGGTGACCTTGCCGCTGCGGTCGACCTGCATGTCGCAGACGAAGCACAGGCGATCGACCTTCGGCTTCAGCGAGCAGATGCCGTTGGAGAGGACCTCGGGCAGCATCGGCACCACGAAACCGGGGAAGTACACCGAGGTGGCGCGCTTCTGCGCCTCCTCGTCCAGCGACTGGCCCGGGCGCACGTAGTGCGACACGTCGGCGATCGCGACCACCAGACGGAAGCCGTCGCGGTTGGGTTCACACCACACCGCGTCATCGAAATCCTTCGCGTCCTCGCCATCGATGGTGACCAGCGGCAACGCGCGCAGGTCGACACGCTGCACGATTTCCGCCGGCTGCACCTCGACCGGTATCGCGGCGGCCTGGTCGAGCACTTCGGGCGGGAACTCGTGCGGGATGTCGTGGCCGTGGATCGCGGCCTGCACGGCCAGCGAGGCGGTCAGACGGTCGCCCAGGACGGTGAGAATGCGGCCCAGTGGCGGTCGGCGTGCATCCGGCGAGCGGGTCAGCTCGCACACCACCAGATTGCCGGGCTGTGCGTCGCCGCGCGCCTCGGGCGGGATCAGGATGTTGCGCTGGATCCGGCGGTCGTCGGGCTCGACGTAGCACACGCCATCTTCAAGGATGAAGCGGCCGATCATCCGGTTGAGGCGGCGCTCCAGCACCTCCACGATCACCCCTTCCTGGCGGCCACGGCGATCCACGTTGGTGACGCTGGCGAGCACGCGGTCGCCGTGCATCACCTTCCGCATCTCGTAGGGCGGCAGGAACATGTCGTCGCCGCCGGCTTCGGGCCGGAGGAAACCGAAACCGTCCGGATTGGCGATCACGCTGCCGGCAACCAGGTCCAATTGCTCGGCAGGCACGTAGCCGCCGCGACGGTTCTGCAGCAGCTGTCCGTCGCGGACCATCGCCCGCAGGCGCGCGGTCATCGCGTCGAAGCGCTCCGGTTCGGTCAGGCCGAGCTTCTCGGCCAGCGCATCGGCGTCCAGCGGTCCATCGGCGGCGACCAGCAGTTGCAGGATCATTTCGCGGCTGGCGATCGGCTGTTCGTAGCGGGCGGCCTCGCGCGCAGCGTAGGGATCGTGCAATCCGTTCCCGCCCTGCACCGGATCGCCATGCAGCGGCGCCAACGGCGGCTGGCGGGTGCCGCGCGGCGGCGGCTCGGGCAGCCAACCGGGCTTCTTCGCTGAGGGTTTGCCGGGGCCGCGGCCACCCTTCGCAGGCTTGGAACTGCCGGCTGGCGGGTGGATTCCGGTCTTGCCGGTCGATTTACTGCCGCTGCGGCGCTTGCTGGGAGGCTTGTTCATCGCGGGGATGTTACAGGTGCCACGTCAAAGGGCCGTAGGCAAACCGGTTGCCCCGCGATGATTTCTCATCCCACGTCGGGGTCGCCGACCAGCCTGCGCTTGCGGATCAGGTGCAGGTTGCGCAGGTAGATCCCCAGACCGGACGCCTGGCCGACGATGAATACCGGATCGGCACGGTGGATCGCATACGCCAGCAGCACCGAGCTGCCCGCCAGGCTGAAATACCAGAACGCCGTGGGCACGATGCTGCGCCGGGCGCGCTCGGATGCCAGCCACTGCAGGATGAAACGCGAGGCAAACAACGCCTGGCCGATAAACCCCACCACCAGCCACGGGGACAGGTTGCTCATGACGTGCTCCCGAAAACGCTTGCGGATGATTCCCTGTCGGCGACGGTTGTACTGCCGACGGCAACCACGTGACTGCGGCGGATCAGCCAGGCCACCCCGCACAGGTCGGACAGGCCGACCCACGCCCGGCCCAGGTTGGTGTAGTTGGATACGCCGCTGCCGCGCTCGCGGTGGTTGACCGGAACGCTCAGGGTGCGCCAGCCGGCGCGCTGCATCAGCGCGGGCAGGTAACGGTGCATGTGGTCGAAATACGGCAGGTCCAGGAACGCCTCGCGCTCGAACAGCTTGATCCCACAACCGGTGTCCGGGGTCGCATCGTGCAGCAACGAGCGCCGGATCGCGCTGGCGAGGCGCGAGGCGATGCGTTTGCTCCAGCGGTCGCGGCGATGGACCCGCCAGCCGCCCACCAGTTTCAGCTGCGCGTCCGCGCCATCGCGAACCGCCAGCAATCCCGGCAGGTCGGCCGGATCGTTCTGGCCGTCACCGTCCAGGGTGGCCACCCATGGCGCGCGTGCCGCCTTGACGCCGTTGCGGACCGCAGCGCTCTGGCCGGCGCGTTCGGCGTGGGCAAGCACCCGCAATTGCGGGTGACGATCGGCCAACGCACACAACACGTCGCGGGTGGAATCCTGGCTGGCGTCGTCGACGCAGATGATTTCGAAATCGATCCGCCCCTGCAGCGCCTGGACGACTTCCTCCAGCAGGGTTGCGGCATTGCCCGATTCGTTGAGCATCGGGATCACCACCGACAGCGCGGGCGGAGCCGATACCAGGGAAAACGCGCCCCGATGGACCTGCAGATCCGGGGATCGTGACGTGCAATGGGCAGTGGCTAGCGGAGTGGACATCACGGTGACCTCGAGGTGATGTGGCAATGGTCGACAACCGGGTGTCGGAGAACCGTGAGAGCCTTCAACCCGCGCTGGCGGCCGAATCCGTTCTGGACACGCCCATGTCGAGCGTCGCCCTGGTTCCGCGCGCACCCTCGCGCGGCTCGATCCGCAATTGCCAGCCCAGGTGGCGGCACAGGCGGGTGATCAGTTCCAGTCCCAATCCACCGCTGCCGTGCCCCTGTCCATGCGCCTGACGAGTGTAGATCGCACTGATCTGCTCGGGCGACATGCCCTGGCCGGGGTCCTCGATCACCACCACCGCATCGGGCTGCAGCCGCAGAGTGATCTCTCCGCTATCGCTGTTTTCGATCGCGTTGCGCAACAGGTTGCCGACCGCGGCCTGGACGATCGCTACCGGCGCCACCACCTCGCAGGCCGGCAACGGAAGCACCCGCAGCTCCAACGCCTTGTCTTTGCAGAGGTGGCGGTGGTCGTCGGCGATCTCGGGCAGCAACTGGTCCAGCTCGATCCGGTCGCTGCTGCGGGCGAGCCGGGCCGGGTCCTTGGCCAGCACCAGCAGCATCGCGATCAACTCTTCGACGCCGCGCACCGTGCGCTGGATCCGGCCCAGCTGCAGCCGGGCCGACATCGGTATCTCCGCTTCCAGCGCCAACTCGCTGGCGCCGGCGATCACCGCAATCGGCGTGCGCAACTCGTGGCTGGCGCTGTCGACGAAGGCGCGTTCGCGTGCAATGAAATCGTCGTGCCGTTGCAGATAGGCATTCAATGCGTCCGCGATCACCACCAGCTCCGCGCTGGCGTGATCAGGCAGTTCGATGCGCTGTGCGGCGGCGTCCGGGCGCAGGTCGCGGATGCGCGAAGCCAGCTCCCGCAGGGGGCGCATCAGCCTCGCGACACCCCAGGCAACGGCGGCGCCCAGCAACACGACAATCAGCAGGCTGGACAGCAACAGCTTCAGGACGATCTCGCGTTCCAGCTGCTCGAACTCGGAGATATCCAGCGCCAGCACCAGCCGGCGGCCGTCCTGCTCGCGCACCAGGACCACGGTTTCACGGCCGTTGACCATGACTTCGTCGTGCAGGCCGGGGGCCAGGCCGGCAAGTTCCGGGGGCGCGGGCACGGCGTCGGTGTCCTGGTAGAACGCCAGCAACTCCGAGTCGCGCGGCTGCCAGCCGTCATCGCGTGCGTGGCCGGCGAAATACGCCATCTCGGTTTCCAGCAGCGAGCTCCAGACCAGCTCCTCCGCCTGCTCGTTGATCACCCAGCCGTGCAGCAGCACCGCCACGCTCAGCAAGGCCACGTAGGCGAGCGCGCCGAAGGTGATGCGGCGTTGCAGGCTGTGTCTAGGATTCATTGCCTGCACCGTGGTCGATATCCTCTTCACCGGCTCCCGGCGCCGCCGCCACGCCGAGCCGGTACCCGACGCGCGGCAGGGTATGGATCAGCTTGAAGGCGAAACCGGTATCGACACTGCGCCGCAACTCGTAGACATGCGAACGCAGCATGTCGCCGTCGGGCGGGTTGTCGCCCCACAGCGCTTCCTCCAGCCGCTCGCGGGTGACCGCGGCCGGGCTGGCCTGCATCAATACCTGCAGCAACCGGCGACAGGCGGGATAAAGATGCAGCGGCTGGCCGGCCCGGGTGACCTCCAGCGTCGCCTGGTCGAAACGCAGGTCCGCCACCTCCATCACCTTGCCGCGCCCACGGCCGGCCGCGCGGGCGATCAGGGCCTCCAGGCGGACTTCCAGCTCGGGCAGTGCGAAGGGCTTGGTCAGGTAATCGTCGGCGCCGGCGCGGAAGCCGATGATCTTGTCCGGCAACTCGTCGCGCGCGGTCAGCATGATCACCGGGACGCCACTGCCGGCATCGTCGCGCAGGCGGCGCAGCACCTCCGGCCCGTCCATCCGCGGCAGCATCCAGTCCAGCACGACCACGTCATAGGGTTGCGTGGTGGCCAGGTGCAGGCCGGTGCAGCCATCGGGCGCCGCATCGACGACGTGGCCGCGGGCCTCAAGGTAATCGAACAGGTTGGCGACCAGGTTCTGGTTGTCTTCCACCACTAGTACGCGCATCGCGGGTTTCCGGCTGGCGAGGGACGGTAGAAGCCGTGCACTGGGTGCGTGGCATGCAGCACGGCCGACTGTAGGCCAGAGCGTCCCACGTCGCGCGTCGGAGTGGTGTCGGAACCATTACGACGGAATTCCGATGCGATGATCGGCACCGTGACCATCCCGCCTGCGGAGTCCACGTATGCACCATCGACGCCTGTCCCGGCCGTCCACCCTCTGGTGGTTGCTGCTGCTCGCCGCGCTGGCCCTGGGGGCCGGCATCGGCCTGCGCGATCCGTCGCCGCCGGATGAGCCGCGGTTCGTGCTGGCGGCAAAACAGATGGTCGAATCCGGCCAGTGGTTGATCCCGCACCGCGGCAGCGAGCTGTACGCGCACAAGCCGCCGCCCTTCATGTGGCTGCAGGCGATCGCCTACACCGTGGTGCACGATTGGCGGGTCGCCTTCCTGCTGCCGTCGCTGCTGGCCGGACTGGGAACCCTATGGTTGGTGCACGACCTCGGCGCACGGCTATGGAACCGCCGCGCGGCCGCGTACGCCGGCTTTGCCCTGCTCGCCTGCCTGCAATTCGGGCTGCAGGCCAAGCGCGGCCAGATCGACATGGTGCTGGTGTTCTGGACGACCCTGGCGTTGTGGGGCCTGGCGCGGCATCTGCTGCGCGGGCCTGACTGGAGGGCGCTGGCGCTGGGCGGATTCGCCGCCGGCATCGGCACGGTCACCAAGGGGGTGGGCTTCCTGCCGTTGCTGGTGCTGCTGCCGTGGTGGCTGGCACGACATCGCGACCCGGCGACGACCGCTGGGAGTTACAAGAGCTGGCGCTGGCTCTGGCTGCCAGCCGGCGTCCTCGCCGGCGCCGGGGTGTGGCTGCTGCCGATGCTGCTGGCCGTGATCGGTACCACTGATGTGGCGCTGCATCAGTACGCATCGGACATCCTGTTCAAGCAGACCGCCACCCGTTACGCCCACGCCTGGCATCACGTGCAGCCGCCCTGGTACTACCTGCAGGTGATCGTGACGCTGTGGTTGCCCGGCGCGCTGCTGCTGCCCTGGCTGGCCCCGGCCTGGTGGCGGCGCATCCGGCGCGGCGATGCGCGGACGACCCTGCTGGTCGGCTGGGCGGTGCTGGTGTTCGTGTTCTTCAGCGCCAGTCCGGGCAAGCGCGAGGTCTATATCTTCCCCGCGCTGCCGGCACTGTGCGTCGCCGCCGCGCCGCTGCTGGCCGGCCTGCTGCACCGACCGGGCGTGCGGCGCACCTTGCTCGGTTACGTGTTGGCGATGTCGGCGGGGATGCTGGCGCTGGGCATCAGCGGGCTGTCGGATGCGCGATGGGTGGCCAAGGTCGCGGCCGACCGCAGCCTGGATGCGATGGCCGTGCATGGATTGCTGACGTGGGTGTGCGTCGTCGGCGCGGTGGGCCTGCTCCTCGCCGCCTGGGGTTTCTCAACGCGAGGCCGACAGGCCCGGGCGGCTACGGTCGCGGTGACGTTCAATCTGGTGCTGTGGACGGTGTACGGCCTCGGCCTGGCCCCAGCGCTGGATGCCAGCAGCTCGGCCCGGGAGCTGATGCAGGACGTCCGCGCGCGCATCGGCCCGGATGCCGAACTCGGCCTGGTGGGATGGCGGGAGCAGCACCTGTTGCAGGCGACCGGGCCGACACGCGAATTCGGTTTTGAACGCGACGTCCGCGGCCAGTGGCACGACGCGGTGACCTGGCTTGCTGCCGCACCGGCGCAGCGCTGGCTGTTTGCGCTGAAGGAATCGGTGGGCGACTGCGTGGACCCGGCCCGCACCACCGACCTGGGCCGCTCCAGCCGGCGCGACTGGGTGTTGATTCCCGGCACCGCGTACCACGCCGGTTGCACCCCGCCATTGCCCCGGGAACCAGTCGATGCCGAACCACTGGATCCGGACTGATCGCATTACCGACAAAAGCATCGACCACAAAAAACCCCGCCGAAGCGGGATTCCTTGTTTGTTCGACATGGTAGTCGTCGAACGGTGTTGGTGCCCGGGAGAGGACTCGAACCTCCACGGAGTTGCCCCCGCTAGCACCTGAAGCTAGTGCGTCTACCAATTCCGCCACCCGGGCAAACCGCAAAGCCGTATTGCTGCTGTGCGGGCCGCGTATGTTGCGTTGCCGCGAACAGGTTGTCAACGCCCTGCGAAAAAAATGTTTGGAAGTGGGACAATGTCGCGTCGACGGGCCCGGGGTGCGCTTCCTGGTCTTGCCGGTTGAACCGCCAGTTGATGCGCACCCGATTCAGAGCTAACTTCAACCCACCACAGAATATTCCGCGGGCGACGCGCATATTGATGCGTCGCCCGCATTGCTTTTGGAGCCATGAAGCATGAACGCTACCGCCACCCCGCCGCTGTTGGTGTCCCGTCTGGACTGCGAGCGTCTGGAGTCGCTGCTTGAGCAGCCTCTGGCCCAGGGTCTCAATACCGACGCCTTGCGTCATGAGCTCGATCGCGCCGAGTTGCTGGAGCCGGCCGAGATGCCGGACGACGTGATCACGATGAACTCCACCGCCCGCTTCCGCGACGTCAACAGCGGTGGCGAGCGCGAATTGACGCTGGTCTACCCCAAGGATGCCGATGGCAGCCCGGAGAAGGTGTCCATCCTCGCCCCGGTCGGCAGCGCGTTGCTGGGCCTGCACGTCGGCGCGGTGATCGAATGGCCGGTGCCCGGCGGCCGCACGATCAAGCTGGAAGTGCTGTCCATCCGCTACCAGCCCGAGGCATCCGGCGAGCTGCACCGCTGAGACTTGCCGGCTTTGGCATCCGCTGGCCCGACGTGGCCGACCCGATAGCAGATCCCTGAAGGCCGGAGGCGTCGCAAGCGCCTCCGGCCTTGTGCTTTTCTGCCTGCGTGACGCTTTCCTGCCTGCGCGCCGCTGCCTTCCGGCCCGTCGCCCGCCGGTAGAATCGCCTTCCACCTGTGTTCCGTTTACGAGCTCATTGCGCCCATGACCGATTCCGTACGGCCCCACTTCCACGGTTACGAACAGATTCCGCTGCGCGAATACGCCGAGCGCGCCTACCTCGACTATTCGATGTACGTGGTGCTGGATCGCGCGCTGCCGTTCCTCGGCGACGGCCTCAAGCCGGTGCAGCGGCGGATCATCTATTCGATGAGCGAGTTGGGCCTGAATGCCGGGGCGAAGCCGAAGAAATCCGCCCGCACCATCGGCGACGTGATCGGCAAATACCATCCGCACGGCGACAGCGCCTGCTACGAGGCGATGGTGCTGATGGCGCAGCCGTTCTCGTACCGCTATCCGCTGGTCGAGGGCCAGGGCAACTTCGGCTCCAGCGACGACCCCAAGTCGTTCGCGGCGATGCGCTACACCGAGTCCAAGCTGACCCCGATCGCCGAGGTGCTGCTGGGCGAGCTGACCCAGGGCACGGCCGACTGGGTTCCCAACTTCGACGGCACCCTGGAAGAACCGTCCTGGATGCCGGCGCGACTGCCGCACCTGCTGCTCAACGGCACCACCGGCATCGCCGTCGGCATGGCCACCGATGTGCCGCCGCACAACCTCAATGAAGTGGTCAGCGCCTGCATCCGCCTGCTGGACGACCCCGACGCCACCACCGCCGACCTGTGCGAGCACGTGCTGGGCCCGGACTACCCGACCACCGCCGAGATCATCACCGCGCGCGCGGACCTGCTGCAGATGTACGAGACCGGCCTGGGAAGCGTGCGTGCGCGCGCCGTGTACGAGAAGGACGGCCCCAACATCGTCATCACCGGCCTGCCCCACCAGGCCTCGCCGGGCAAGATCATCGAGCAGATCGCGACCCAGATGCGGGCCAAGAAGCTGCCGTGGCTGGAGGACATCCGCGACGAATCGGACCACGCCAACCCGACCCGGATCGTGCTGATTCCGCGCAGCAACCGGGTCGATGTGGACCAGCTGATGGGTCACCTGTTCGCGACCACCGACCTGGAGAAAAGCTTCCGGATCAACATCAACGTGATCGGTCTGGACGGCCGCCCGCAGGTGAAGGGCCTGAAGGCGTTCCTGGCCGAATGGCTGAGGTTCCGCACCGACACCGTGACCCGCCGGCTCAACCACCGGCTGGCGAAGGTCGAGCAGCGGCTGCACCTGCTGGAAGGGTTGCTGGTCGCGTTCCTCAACCTGGACGAGGTGATCCGCATCATCCGCAGCGAGGACGAGCCCAAGCCCGTCCTGATGCAGCGCTTCGCGCTGAGCGAGGAGCAGACCGACTACATCCTGGAGACCCGTCTGCGCCAGTTGGCGCGGCTGGAGGAGATGAAGATCCGCGGCGAGCAGGACGAACTGGCGAAAGAGCGTGACCAGCTGGTCGCGATCCTCGCCAGCAAGGCCAGGCTGAAGAAGCTGGTCAAGGATGAATTGCTGGCCGATGCGAAGAAGTTCGGCGACGCCCGTCGCTCGCCGCTGGTCGCCCGCGGCGCGGCGCAGGCGCTGTCGGAAACCGACCTCGCGCCGAGCGAGCCGATGACCGTCGTGCTCAGCGAGATGGGCTGGGTGCGCGCGGCGAAGGGCCACGATGTCGACGCAGCCGCGATGAACTACCGCGAAGGCGACGAGCTGCTGGTCGCGACCCGCACGCGCAGCAACCAGCAGGTCGCGTTCCTGGATTCCACCGGCCGCAGCTACTCGACCGTTGTCCACACCCTGCCCTCGGCGCGAGGCAACGGCGAACCGCTGACCGTGCGCTTCTCGCCCGCACCGAAGACCTCGTTCCAGGCGATCGCCAGCGGCGACAACGACCAGCGCTACGTGCTCGCCAGCTCGCACGGCTATGGCTTCGTGACCCGCTTCGAGAACCTCACCAGCCGCAACAAGGCCGGCAAGGCGATGCTGTCGCTGACCCCGAACGCCCACGTATTGCAGCCTGCGGCCGTCAGCGACATCGCGCAGGACCGGGTGGTCGTGGCCACCAGCGCCGGTCATCTGCTGGCCTTTCCGGTGTCGGAGTTGCCGGAACTCGACAAGGGCAAGGGCAACAAGCTGATCGACATTCCCCGCGCCAAACTGGGCACCGAACACGTGATCGCGGTGGCTGTCGTCGCACCCGGGGCGTCGCTCAGCGTGAAGTCCGGCGCACGCACGATGACGGTGACCTGGAAGGACCTGGAAGCGTATCTGGGAGGGCGTGCAACGCGGGGTGGGTTGTTGCCGCGCGGGTGGCAGAAGGTCGAGGGACTGTCGGTCGAATAAGGTCGCAAGCGAGTCACGTCGCGCGCGGCGGCGCGTTGGGAAACCACCGCATACGAGTCGCGCCCTGCGCGGCGCAACGGAGAATCCTGATGGAACCCGAGTTCTGGCAACAACGTTGGCGCGAAGGCCGCATCGGCTTTCATCAGGACCGCGAGACGCCGCTGATGCTGAAGCATTGGCCCGCCCTGCAGGCACCGCCGGGCAGCCGGGTATTCGTGCCATTGGCGGGCAAGAGTCTCGACATGGCGTGGTTTGCCGCACAG
>DATJBR010000062.1:0-7707 GCA_035515255.1 Lysobacter sp.
CAACGAGTACAAGGCCGCGCGCGCGGCGTCCGGCAACACGACCCCGTTCGCGCTGCGGGTGATCGACACCCAGAACCTGTTCGCCGCCCAGGGCATCACCGCGGTGGAGGCCGTGCGCCTGCGCGACGCCGGCGAAGGCGCACCAAAGATCCGCGCGCGGCTGGAAAACCTCGCCCTGCACACGCACGGCTACATGATCCCGCGCGACCTGTATTACCTGCGCGCCCGTGCCCGCAACAAGGGCGACCGCAGCGTCGGCCTGCTCAGCGCGGCACTGGGCAGCGCGCTGGACATCAAACCGGTGCTGCACGGTTACCGCGGCGAGACCGGGCCGGTGGCGAAGATCAAGGGGTTCGAGCCGGCGGTGGAGAAGCTGTTCGCGTTCACCATCAAGCGCATCCACGCCGGCCTGATGACCCCGACCGTGTGCCTGAGCTACGGCGGCGAACTGGACGAGATGCGCGCCCTGCCCGGTTACCCGGAGCTGCGTGCGGCCTGCGCCGCGAACAACATCGAGCTGTTCGAAAGCGTGATGAGCCTGACCGGCATGGTCAACGTCGGCAAGGGCGCGATGGTGGTGGCGTTTGCTGCCGAAGGCCCGGTCACGTTCGAGGAGTGACCCGGACCGGGTGACGGCGCGTGAGCCGGGGATCGCAAAGCCGGGCTGTCCAGACCTTTCTCTAACCCGGCACCCATGCCGTCAGCGGATTCGCCGGATCCGACAACAGTTTCCCGGTCAGCGCCAGCGCGATCACCACCAGCAGCGGGCGGATCATTTTCCCGCCAACCCGCAGCGTCAGGTGGGCACCGACCTGCCCGCCGGCCACGCTCGATATCGCCATCAGCAGCCCGATCGTCCACAGCACATGGCCGCCGATCACCAGCGTGATCAGGGCGGCGATGTTGCTCGACAGGTTCAGCAGCTTGGTATGGGCGGTGGCCGACACCAGTCCCATGCCGAAAAACGCAACCAGGATCGTGGTCAGGAACGACCCGACGCCGGGACCGAAGAATCCGTCGTAGAAACCGGTGGCGATGACGATGCCGACCAGGACACCGGGGCCGAAGCGACTGTGACGATCTTCCTCGGAGGCTTTCGGCCCGAAGGTGAAGTAGATCACCATCAGGATCAGCAGCACCGGGATCAACCCGGCGAGGAAGGCCGGGTCGACATGCTGGAGCGTCCACGCCCCCATCACCGAGCCCACGAACGCACCCATCGCCGGCCTGGCGAAGCGCCGGAAGTCGATGCGCCCCTTACGGGCGAAGGCAAGGACCGCACTGGCGGTGCCGAAACTGCTCTGGAGCTTGTTGGTGGCCAGCGCCTGCAGCGGCGATACGCCCACCGCCATCAGCGCGGGAATGGTCAGCAGCCCGCCGCCACCGGCGATCGCGTCGATGATGCCCGCCACAAAAGCCACGCCCATCAGCAGGGCGATGGCGTCAATACCGAATTCCATGATGGGACGTGCCTTGGTGGGTGACGCGTGCAAAAAAACGGCCGAAGCCGCTGATGTCCGCCATGGTAGGCGGGGCTGTCCAGCACTGACAGGTGCCAGCCGCAGGCAGGCGCAGGACTTTGTGCCCACGACCGCGGGGGCGGCGGAACGATACCCTGCGCGATCCATCCTCGCGTGTGCCTTTCGATGACCCGTCGCCTGCTTGTCCTCGCGCTGTCCAGCGCCCTGTCCGCCTCCTTCGTGCTGCCGGCCCTCGCCCAGGACCCCGCGCCACCCGCACCGCCGGCGCCACAACCGGCCCCTCCGGTGGATCGCGACGCCAGCGAAGACCCCGTCCAGCTCGAACAGGACGCGCTCGACCCGGTCGCCAACGACCCGGCCCAAGCCGCAGCCGAGGTCGCCAAGGGCATCTCGCGCCCATCGGCGGACGCCAAGGACGCGGAACCGAAATGGGACGTCAACGCGCCCCACGGGCCGACCAGGACGGTCAGCTTCAGCACCGATGAAGGCACCTGGATGGACGTCGACGTCTCGCCCGACGGCCGCCAGCTGGTGTTCTCGCTGCTGGGCGATCTTTACCGCCTGCCGATCGCCGGCGGCGCCGCGCAGCGGATCACCTCCGGCCCGGCCTGGGACGTGCAGCCGCGCTGGTCGCCCGACGGCCAGCAGATCGCCTTCACCTCCGACCGCGGCGGCGGCAACAACCTGTGGCGCGTCGATACCAACGGCGGCAATCCGGTGCAGGTCACCAACGAGGATTTCCGCCTGCTCAACAACCCCGCGTGGACGCCGGACGGGCAGTTCATCATCGGTCGCAAGCACTTCACGTCTGGACGTTCGCTGGGTGCCGGCGAGTTGTGGATGTACCACGCCAGCGGCGGCACGCAGGGGCTGCAGCTGACCGAAAAGAAGAACGAGCAGCAGGACCTCGGCGAGCCTGCGGTGTCGCCCGATGGCCGCTACGTCTATTACTCCGAGGATGTCAGCGGCGGTGGCGCGTTCGACTACAACCGCGACCCGCACGGGGTGATCTACGCGATCAAGCGGCTGGACCGGCAGACCGGCAGGACCGACACCGTCGTCGCCTCGCCCGGCGGCGCGGTGCGGCCGCAGCCCTCGCCGGACGGCAAGTCGCTGGCGTTCGTGAAGCGCGTCCGCGAGAAATCCGTGCTGCATCGCCTGGACCTGGTCAGCGGCGAGGTGCGCCCGGTCTGGGACGGCCTCAGCCACGACCAGCAGGAGGCCTGGGCGATCTTCGGCCCGTACACGGGTTTCGACTGGACGCCGGATTCCAGGGCGGTGGTGATCTGGGCCCAGGGCAAGCTGTGGCGGGTCGACATGGCCAGCGGAAAACAGGCGGAAATTCCGTTCACCGCGCAGGTCGAACAGACCGTGGCCAAGCCGCTGCGCTTCAAGCAGCAGATGGACGAAGGCCAATTCACACCGAAGATGATCCGCGACGTCGCGACCTCGGCCAATGGCGACGCGCTGGTGTTCCACGCGGTCGGCAAGCTGTGGCGCAAGCGCCTGCCCGGCGGCGAGCCACAGCGCCTGACCGCCAATGAAGGTCTGTACGAATACGAGCCGAGCTTCAGCGCGGACGGCAGCAAGCTGCTGTACACCACCTGGTCGGACGAGGCGCTGGGCGCGATCTATGTGCGCGGCGCCAGTGGCGGCGGCACCGGCACGCGGCTCACCCGCGACAAGGGCTTCTACTACCACCCGCGGTTCTCGCCCGACGGCAAGCGCATCGTCTACAGCAAGTCCGGCGGCAGCAGCCTGACCGGCAGCCTGTGGTCGGGCGACCGCGGCATCTACGTGATGCCGGCCGGCGGCGGAGCGGCGGTGCGCGTGGCCGAGCAGGGCAGCGCGCCGCAGTTCAGTGCCGATGGCACGCGCGTCTACTACCTCACCGGCGGCGGGCTGGAGAAGAAACTGATGTCGGTCGGCCTCAACGGCGAGGACCCGCGCGAGGTGTTCAACCTGAAGTACGTGGACTCGGTGCAGATCAGCCCGGACGGCAAGTGGGTCGCGTTCACCGAACTGTTCAACGCCTACGTCGCGCCGATGACCGCCACCGGCAAGCCGGTCGAGCTGGGCAAGGACAGCAAGGCGATTCCGGTCGGCCAGGTCAGCGCCGATGTCGGCAACTACCTGCACTGGGCGGCGGACTCCAAATCGCTGCACTGGATGGTCGGCGACAAGTACCACTCGCGCGCGCTGGACCAGAGTCTGGCGTTCCTGCCCGGCGCACCGAAGGAGATCGCCAAGCCGGTCGCCGGCGGTGGCATCGCGGTCGGCCTGAGCATTCCGGTGGACAAGCCGACCGGACTGGTCGCCTTCACCCACGCCCGCATCATCACCATGCGCGATGCGGAGAACACGCAGGAAGTGATCGAGGACGGCACGATCGTGCTGCGCGGGGATCAGATCATCGCGGTTGGCCCCAGCGACTCGACCACGGTGCCGGCCGGCGCGAATGTGATCGACGCTACCGGCAAGACCATCCTGCCGGGCTACATCGACGTCCACGCGCACGCCTCGCACTTCGGCCAGGGCGTCATCCCGCAGCAGAACTGGGCCTACTACACCAACCTCGCGTTCGGCATCACCACCCTGCACGACCCCTCGGCGACCACCGAGTTCGTGTTCTCCGAGTCGGAGCTGCAGAAGGCCGGACACATGGTCGGCCCGCGGGTGTTCTCCACCGGCTCGATCCTTTACGGCGCCGACGGCGACTTCAAGGTGGTGGTCAATTCGCTTGACGACGCCCGCAGCCACCTGCGCCGGCTGAAGGCGAACGGCGCCTTCAGCGTCAAGAGCTACAACCAGCCGCGCCGCGAGCAGCGCCAGCAGATCAACACCGCCGCGCGCGAGCTGGGCATGCTGGTGGTCGAGGAAGGCGGCAGCACCTTCCACCACAACATGACGATGATCCTCGACGGCGTCACCGGCATCGAGCACAACATCCCAGTCGCGCCGCTGTACAGGGACGTGGTCGGGCTGTGGTCGCAGACCGACGTGCGCAATACGCCCACGCTGGTGGTCAGCTACGGTGGCCTGTCCGGCGAATACTGGTGGTACGCGCGCGACAACGTGTGGGAAGACCCGAAGCTCAACCGCTTCTTCCCGCGCGAGACCCTGGACGCCCGCAGCATCCGCCGCGAGACCGCACCGGACTGGGACTACTGGCACGTCGAGGTGTCCAGGGCCGCCAAGACCCTGCGCGATGCGGGGGTCAAGATCCAGGTTGGCGGCCACGGCCAGCTGCAGGGCCTGAGCCCGAACTGGGAAATCTGGATGCTGGCCCAAGGCGGCTTCAGCCACTTCGAGGCGCTGCGTGCGGCGACCATCGACGGCGCCGACTACCTCGGCCTGTCCGACCAGATCGGCTCGCTGGAAGTCGGCAAGCAGGCCGACCTGGTGGTGCTGGACAGCAACCCGCTGGAGAACATCCGCGCCACCATCGACACCCGCTATGTGATGGTCGACGGCCGCCTGTTCGACGTCGCTGCCGACATGGCCGAGATCGGCAACCGCAAGGAAGCGGCGCCGAACTTCTACTGGCAGCGCCATCGCGAAGGGCAGACCTTCGGTACCCAGTTCGGCCCGACCGCGGTCTGCCATTGCCCCAAAGGCGACGGCGCGCACGTGCACTGAGCCGCACAGCACACCGACTACACCAGCGACAACACCGCCGGGGCACATTCACCGCGCCCCGGCGGTGTCGCCGCTACTCTGGTGGCCATCCATCCGACCCATCCACAGGGGAACTGCCATGGCCACCCGCTACTACATCACCCTGCCCGACGGCGCGCTGGCCCGCGGCGCCGATCCGGACCTGTCCTTCACCGCCCTCAGCGGCGAAGGCTTCGCCAGCGAACTGCAAACTGCACTGCGCGGCGAGGGCCTGTTCGACAAGTGGCGTCGCAAGCAGCCCGAGCCCGACGAGGTCGACCTTTCCCTGGCCGCGACCGACCCCGACGCCACCGTCGAAGGCGCGCAGCGCAATCTCCACATCGACCTGGTGGTCACCACCAGCATCCCCGGCGCAGTCCTGAAGCAGCGCCTGCGCCTGCTCGCCGGCAGCGGCTGGGAACTACGCGACGTCAAGGCCGCCTGAGGGGGGGAGGACACAAAATGGCAGCTGCATCGTTTGCGCGATGTCATATGCCCTCATCCGCCCTTCGGGCACCTTCTCCCGCAGGCAGGAGAAGGAGTGGAATGCAGCTGGCTTGCTCCCTCTCCCGCTTGCGGGGTGAGGCTGTCCGCTTATGGCCGCGCCAGCGGACATGGACTGCCGAGCGCCACGGGCAATGCCCGTGGCCGGGGGTTCCTGGTGAGGCGTAGCCGAATCGGGAACGGGCCGGGGTGAGGGCACGCGAAGCGACGCTCGTTGCATCGCATCTGCGATAACACTGCCCTCACCCACTTTCCGGGCAGCTTTGACTTACCGAGACCCCACATGACCAAAGACATCCTGCTCGCATGGAGCGGCGGCAAGGACGCGGCCTGGACGCTGCATCGCCTCCGCCAGCACGACGATGTCCGCGTCGTCGGCCTGCTGACCACCCTCAACGGCGACTTCGACCGCGTCGCCATGCACGGCATCCGCCGCGACGTGCTGCACGCGCAGGCAGCCGCGACGGGGTTGCCGTTGCTGGAATCGGTGATTCCGCACGGCGGCGACAACGACACCTATGAAGCCGCGTTCGCCGGCAGCCTGGCTGTCGCTCGCGAGCGCTGGCCCGGCATCGACACCATCGCCTTCGGTGACCTGCTGCTGGCCGATGTGCGGACATGGCGCGAGGCACTGTGCGCCCGCCACGGCTGGGAGATCCTGACGCCACTGTTCGGCGCCGACACCGCGACGCTGGCACGCGAGATGATCGCCGGCGACCTGCGCACCCGCCTGTGCTGCGTGGATACCGGGCAGTTGGACGCGCGCTTCGCGGGAAGGCTGTTCGATGCCGACCTGTTGGCCGAGCTTCCGGAGAGCTGCGACCCCTGCGGCGAGAACGGCGAGTTCCACACCCTGGTCGAAGCCGGTCCGATGTTCACCGCGCCACTGCATTTGAAACAAGGGGATACCGTGTTGCGTGATGACCGGTTCGCCTTCACCGATTTCCGCCTGGCCGAGTGACCACACCGCGGATGTGACGCTCGCGCGTAACCCACCCGTGCCTGTCGCGGGATACCGCCGCTACGCAGCCACCCTCCCGCGCTCCCAGTCCGCCACCGGCCCGGGCACCGGTTCGAAACACGGATGGCAACGCGGGCCGGCGTGCGCCTGCTGGGCGTCATGCCAGTCCGGACTGCGACGCGACAACTTGCCCATCAGGTGCTGCCACTCGAAGTCGAGCTGCCCCTGGCTGACCTCGATCCGCGGCAGCCCACTCACAGGCCCGAGCTTGCTCCGGTCGTACCGGTAACCCCGGGCGTCGGCTTCGTCGACCACGGCCGCGAGGTAGGCGTCGAGTGCCGCGACCGGATCGGGCCGGGCCCGGAAACGCTCCAGCTGGGGATGGTGTACATAGCCGCGCGTGCGGCCGAGCAGGACCGCACGCGCAAGCAGGCCTTCGCGCCAGAGCGCGGTGAGTCCCTTCTGGTCCAGATGCTGCGGATGCAACGACCACAGCCTCATGGTTCAGCCCTTCATCGCCTTCGCATGATGGGCGATGTGCTCACCGATAAAGCTGGCGATGAAGTAGTAGCTGTGGTCGTAGCCGGGCTGCATGCGCAGCGTCAGCGGGTGGCCGGCGGCTTCGCAGGCCTCACGTAGCAACTGCGGCTTGAGCTGGGCGTCGAGGAAGTTGTCGGCATCGCCCTGGTCGACCAGCAACGGCAGACGCTCGCCGGCCTTGGCGATCAGCGCGGTCGCGTCCCATTGCAGCCACGCATCGCGGTCATCGCCCAGATACGCGCTGAACGCCTTCTCGCCCCACGGCACCTGGCTGGGCGCGACGATCGGCGAGAACGCCGACACGCTGCGGAACATGCCGGGGTTGCGCAGCGCGATCACCAACGCACCGTGACCACCCATCGAGTGACCACTGATGCCGCGCGCGGTGGTGGTGTCGAAGTGCGCATCCACCAGCGCCGGCAACTCCCGCACGATGTAGTCGTACATCCGGTAATGCGCCGCCCACGGCTCGCGGGTGGCGTTGAGGTAGAAGCCCGCCCCCTGGCCGAGGTCGTAGGCCTCGTCGTTGGCGACGCCCTCGCCGCGCGGACTGGTGTCGGGCGC
>DATJBR010000063.1:0-2494 GCA_035515255.1 Lysobacter sp.
GATGACCGGCCCCGGCCGGGTCAGCACCCAGGTCAGCGTGGACATGGACTTCGCCCAGACCGAGCAGGCGCGCGAGGTCTACGGGCCGGACCCTGCGATCGTCCGCAGCGAGCAGATTTCCGAGTCCGGCAACCTCGCCGCACAGCCGCCGCAAGGCGTGCCGGGCAGCGCCAGCAACACACCCGATGCCGCGGCAGCAGCGGCCACGGCCGCCACCGACCCGGCACCGGCACCGGCACCGGCCGCGCCGCAGAACAACAACGGTGCGCGCACCGCCGTGCGCAATTACGAGATCGACCGCACCCTGACCCACACCCGGCAAGCGCCCGGCCGGATCACCCGGGTCACGGCGGCGGTGCTGGTGGACAACATTCCCGGCGCGCCGGGCCAGGATGGCAAGGCGGTCACCCGCGCCCTCACCGCGGCCGAGCTGGGCCGCATCGAATCGCTGGTGCAGCAGGCCGTGGGATTCGATGCGCAGCGTGGCGACATGGTCACCGTGGTGAACGCGCCCTTCGCCCGCGACCTGGTGGACGAACCGGCCGGCACGCCGCTGTGGGAAAACCCGCGCGTCAAGGAATTGCTGCGCATCGCCCTGGGCGGACTGGCAGTGTTGGCGCTGATCTTCACCGTGCTGCGGCCCGCTCTGCGCCAGCTGATGGGGCCGGTCAAACCGCGCACCGCGGTGGCGACCTTGATCGAGGAAGACGAAGTGCCGGTCACGCTGTCCGCACCCGCTGCCCCGGTCCGCTTGAGCAACGACGCCAAGGAAGCCCCGATGGACTTCGACGAAAAACTGCAGGTGGCACGCACGGCAGTCGCCAACGACCCCAAGCGGGTCGCCAACGTGATCCGCAACTGGGTGGAAGTCGATGGCTGAGCCGAAGGAACCGCTGACCGGCGTGCAGCGCGCCGCCGTGGTGCTGCTGTCGCTGGGCGAAACGCAGGCCGCCGAGGTGCTCAAGCACATGGGCGCCAAGGAAGTGCAGAAGCTCGGCATGGCGATGGCGTCCGTGGGCGGCGTCTCGCGCGCGACCGTCGGCATGGTGTTCGACGATTTCGTGGAGACCCTGGCCCAACCCAGCGCGCTGGGAGCCGGCGCGGACGAGTACATCCGCGCGGTGCTCAATCAGGCGCTGGGCGAGGAACGCGCCGGCAGCCTGATCGACCGCATCCTGGCCGGCCGCAACACCTCCGGCCTGGACACCCTGAAATGGATGGAGCCGCGGGCGATCTCCGAGCTGGTGCGCAACGAGCACCCGCAGATCATCGCGATCGTGATGTCCCACCTGGACGAGGACCAGGCCGCCGAAGTGCTCAAGTGCCTGTCCGAACGCGTGCGCGCCGACGTGCTGCTGCGCATCGCCACCCTGGACGGCATCCCGCCCAACGCGCTCAACGAACTCAACGACGTGATGGCGCGCCAGTTCGCCGGCAGCCAGAACCTCAAGTCCTCCACCGTAGGCGGCGTGCGGGTGGCGGCCAACATCCTGAACTTCATGGACACCGGCCAGGACGAGACGATCCTGGAGAACATCCGCCAGATCGACGAGCCGCTCAGCGCGCAGATCCGCGACCTGATGTTCGTGTTCGACAACCTGGTCGACCTCGACGACCGCGCGATCCAGACCGTGCTGCGCGAGGTCTCCACCGACAAGCTGGCGCTGGCGCTGCGCGGTGCCGACCAGAAGGTCCGCGCCAAGATCACGGGCAACATGTCCCAGCGCGCGGCCGAGATCCTGATCGAGGACATGGAGGCACGCGGCCCGGTGCGCCTGGCCGAAGTCGAGGCGGCGCAGAAGGAGATCCTCGCCGAGGTCCGCAAGATGGCCGACAACGGCGTCATCCAGCTGTCCGCCAAGAGTGAGGCCTTCGTTTGATCGCCATGACCGACACCGACAGCGCGCGGGCGATCCGCTGGCTGGCACCCGACCTGGACCCGGTCGCGGCCACCCCGCTGGACACGCCCCGGGCCGAGCCCAACCCGATGCTGCCCAGCATCGAGGAGTTGCAGGCGCTGGAGCGGGCCGCGCGCGAAGAGGGCTACGCCAACGGTCACGCGGCCGGCCACGCCGAAGGGCTGGCCAGCGGGCAATCCGAGGTGCGCCGCATGATCGCGCAGATGGAAGGCATTCTGGACGGTTTCACCCGTCCGCTGGCGCGGCTGGACAACGAAGTCGCCGATGCGCTGGGCGAGCTGGCGGTACGCATCGCCGGCAACCTGCTCGGACGCACCTACCAGGCCGACCCGACCCTGCTGGCCGACCTGGTGCGCGAGGCGCTCGACGCCGTCGGCACCAGCTCGCGCGAGATCGAACTGCGTCTGCACCCCGACGACCTCGGCGTGCTGGCCCCGCACCTGATGGGGCTGAGCGGCGTGCGCCTGAGCGAGGACAGCAGCCTGGCCCGCGGCGAACTGCGCCTGCACAGCGAGAGCGTGCGCATCGACGGCACCCTCGCCGCGCGCCTGCAGGCCTGCCTGGACGCGGCCATG
>DATJBR010000064.1:0-3905 GCA_035515255.1 Lysobacter sp.
TGCTGGTCGACGCCGGCGGCCACGTTCGCCTGCTCGCCTTCGGCATCGGCCAGTTCACCGACTCGCTGGACGAGCGCACCCAGACGCTGTGGCGGGCGATGACCCCCGGATATGCGGCGCCCGAGCAACTGCGGGGCGCACCGCCAAGCACGGCGATCGATGTGTACGGCCTCGGCGCCCTGCTCCACCGCCTGCTCACCGGGCGAACGCCGCAGACGGCCACCGGCGGCAGCGAGTCCACCCAGCCTTCCCTGCTGGTGCGCTCCGCCGACGATGCCTACCACCGCCATTACGTGCCGCTGAAGAACGATCTCGACCGGGTCCTGCTGAAGGCTCTGGCCGAGGATCCGGAGCAGCGCTACCCCTCGGCCGAAGCGCTGGCCGACGATCTGCGCCGCTGGCTCGACGGCCAGCCGGTACTGGCACAGAAGCCGCGACTGGCGTACCGCTTCCGCAAGTTCGTGGGACGCAACAAGCTGGGCGTGGTGGCGGCGGTGCTGCTGGTAGCGAGCCTCGCCGGCGGCATCGGATCGACGCTGTGGCAGGCGGACGTCGCCCGGCGCGAAGCGGACAACGCCCGCGCGCAGGCGCAACGCGCCGTGCTGGTGCGCGACTTCCTTCAGCGCGTGTTCGCCTCCACCGAACCGGCCACCGGCGGCGTGCCCGATGCGCTGGAGCTGCTCGACGAAGGGGCCCGCCGCGCGCGCGCGGACGTGCTGGCCACCGATCCGCTGGCCGCGGCCGACATCCTGATGCTCACCGGCCAAGCCCGCCTGGCGCTGGGCCAGTACGAGGAAGCGCAGGCGGACCTGGAACAGGCTCGGTCGCTGCTGGGCAGTGGGACTTCACAGATCCGGGAACGGCTCCGCATCGAACAGGAACTCAGCCAACTGACCCGCGAACGCGGCGAGGTCGATACCGCACAACGGCATGCCGATGCGGCCATTGCACTGGGTGAACGGGTGCTGGCGGAGGACGGCGACCCGGAACCGCTGCTGAGCGCCAGGGTCAGCCGCGCCATGAGCCTGTTCAGTGGCAACCCGCAGGCCGCCAAGGTCCTGTTCGAGGAGGTGCTCGAAGCCCTGCCCCGGCACGGCCTGCTGGACACCGAGCTGCACATCACCGTGCTGCAAGGCCTGGATACCACGCTCAGCGTGACCGATCCGGACGACACCCAGCGGCTCATCGCGCTGGCCGAGGAACAACTCCGCCTATCCCGGCTGCTCGATGGCCCCGACAGCGGCCGCTACGCCGATACGCTCGCGCAACAGGTCCCCAATTTCAGTAGGGCGGGCGACCACGACCGGGCGGAACAACTCGCCTTCGAGGCGGCCGCCCTCACCGACCGTATCTACACCAAGCCACATTCGACCCGGGCCGGCGCCTACTGCCAGCTGGGCGCCTATCTGCACCTGCGCGGACGCTATGCCGAAGCCGTGGAGCGTTACGCCGTCGCCAACGACATCAACACACAGCTGAAGCTCAGCAACCTGCACGTTGAAGCCTGTTTCCGGCTCAGCGCATACGCCTACTCGGCCCTCGGCGACCACCGCATAGCGCTGGTCAACCTGGAGCAGAGCTGGCGGATCCTGGGCGACCACGACTACCGCGTCTCGCCCACCGGACACGCCTCCTGCGGCGTGCGGGCCACGGCCCAGCTCCGGCTCGGCGACATCGCTGCCGCACAACACAGCCTGGCCGAATGCCCGCCGGACCCGGCCGTGACGCCGCAGATGATGCACACCCAGGCCCGGGCCGAGTTGCACGTCGCCCGTGGCGAACTGCAAGAAGCAGCCGGGCTCGCGACCGAGATGCGCAAGACCCGCCGGCCCGAAGCCGGGGATCGTTACTGGATGCGCCCCTGGATGCTGTCCCTGCTGCTCGCGCACGACATGGGCGATACGGCGATGAAGGCCGCGCTGCTGGACGAGCTCGGCGAATTCGCAAAAACAGCCCCGCTGTCGCACTGCCTCGCCAGGCCCGACAAGGCGAACTGCCTCGTCCTTCCGTAGGAACGGTCCCAGCCTGCCCTGACACAGGCCGACAGCTATCGATCTCGGCCGCTGTCAGTCCGTGCAGCCGGATCGCGTGGATGGGGTATCCGGTGCATGCCAACAGCCCGGTCACCTTCACGCCGCCGAGGCTCCGATCCGATGCAAGCACCGACCACGCTCCATTTCATTGCCCACCACCCCGCCACTCGCCGCACCACTGTCCGCGCGGCGGGTTGGGCCACTGCGCTGATCCTGCTCGCCGCCTGCGATGGGCGCACGCCCACGGTACTGTCGCCGCAATCGCAACTGGTCGAACCACTGGAAATGGCCTACCGGCAGTTCGCCGATCCGTCCATGGCCGCGCTGGAGCAATCCTGCGACACCGCGCCGACACTGGCGCAAGCGCTGGATGGCTGGGCCGACGCGGTGGATGAAGCCGGTCTGCAGTCCCGCTTTCCCCGGGAAACCGTCGCGGCCAAGCGCCGCGCTGCGGCGATCCGCACCCTCTGCCCATCCACCCCCACCGAGGTTGACGCCCCGGAGCGCCGCGCCGCAACCGGCACCGATCGCGCTCGCAACGCCGATCCCCGACCCGCCATCACCACCGACACGCTTGATGCCTATGCCCGTGGCCTGGACGAGGAGCTCGCGCTGATGCGCGCCAGCGGCAGCCATTTCGTGTCCCTGTCCAAACGCAGCGAAGACGGACGGCGGGTGGCCGCGGCGGCCGGTCTGTCGCCATCCGAGTACCAGGAGCTCCGACAGGCCGTGCACTCGGTGCTGTACGAACTGATGATGCACGCGCGATACGCCGGCCCCGCAGGACAGGCACGGTTGGCCGGACTGGAGCCGCACAAGCGCGAGCACGCCAGGGAAGTGCTGGCGCGCGACCCGTATGCCTCGCTGTCGGCGGTCGAACGCGATGCGGTGCAGGCACGACTCGACGCCCTGCAAACGCGATACGACCGTTACATGGACATGGCCGCCATCGCCGACTGAAATCTGCAGCCCTGTCAGTCCGCGCTCCGATTTGCCGTAGATGGAATACCCGGATACACCGGGGTCGGTGCGGCCGCCGTTCGGCCTGTTTTTCCGCAAGGGCATGAACATGCAGACCCGCGACATTCCCGTCACTTCGCCCAGGCTACCCCGTAGCCGTCCTATTCTGGGAGCCGCCACCACGGTCGTAATGAAACAGGCTTTCCGGGAACTGGGTCTCGCCGCCCTGGCCGGCGTCGCGGCGGCTCTGCTCGTCGCCTGCACCCCGGGCGGCAATACCGGCGGTGGCACTAGCGGCGGCGGTGCGGCCCCGGTCGAACTCGGCAACTACGAGAACGCGGTCAAGGTCACCCCTACGCTGGACACGGAACGCGCCGTCACCGAGACCATCGGCTTCGCCGGCGGCACCATCAGCGCCACCGCCGCCGACGGCACCGTGTTCACGCTTACCATTCCCGCCCAGTCGGTGCGCCAACGCACGCAGATCACCATGACCCCGGTGAGCAAGCTCGATGGCCTGCCTTTCGGCAACGGCACCGATGTCACCGTCGACCTGCAGCCCTCCGGCCTGGTGTTCGACGTGCCGGCCACGCTCAGCATCGAACCGGCCACGCCGATCCCGGCCGGCGAGCAGATCCTGTACGGCTATTCCGAGGACCGGCTGGTCTTCGCCGAACCCGTGCTCAAGGCTGACGGCATCGCGATCGTGGTCCCGCACTTCAGCGGCTATGGCGCGGCCAAAGGCTTCATGGGCGATGTCGAAGAAGCGCGCAAGCGGATCGGCGGATCGGCCGAGGAACGCATCACCAGCGAGATGCGGGCGGTCATGCAGGCAGCGCACCAGGCCGAAAAGCGCGGCGAACCTCCGCCAAGATTCGGCTATCCGCTGCAACCATATTTCGAGCAGTACGA
>DATJBR010000065.1:0-5632 GCA_035515255.1 Lysobacter sp.
GGCGAGCGGCGGCGCTTCCAGCGCATGCACGGCCGGGGCCATGGCGCCGTCGTGGTGGTACCCATGCTGGATGCGGACACGGTGCTGCTGGTGCGCGAGTACGCGGCCGGCGTCCACCGCTACGAACTGGGCCTGGTCAAGGGCCGCATCGATGCCGGGGAAGCACCATTGCAGGCCGCGAACCGGGAGCTGAAGGAGGAGGCCGGCTATGGCGCGCACTCGCTTATCGAGCTGCGCCAGTTGACCCTCGCACCGACCTACATGAGCCACGCCACCCACCTGGTGCTGGCGCGCGACCTGTACCCCGAACGCCTGCCGGGCGACGAGCCCGAACCCCTCGAACTGGTGCCCTGGAAGATCGACGCGTTGCATGAACTGATCCTGCGCGAGGACTTTTCCGAGGGCCGCAGCATCGCCGCGTTGTTCATCGTGCGCGAGTGGTTGCGGATGCATGGCTGACGGCGTCCCAGCCCGTTGCCGATGACGGATGCACCAGGGCCAACGTGTCAGGACACCCATGCCATGAAAATCGATGAACCACTGCGCGAAGGCGTGATCGCGATCGCGCGCGCCGCCGCCGCCGAGATACTGAAGGTCTACGACAGCGAGTTCGCGGTCCGGCACAAGGACGATCGCTCGCCGGTCACGGCGGCGGATCTGGCTGCCCACCATTGCATCGTCGACGGGCTGAGGCGATTGACGCCGGATATCCCGGTGCTGTCGGAGGAGTCGGCCGAGATCGCTGTTGCCGAGCGCCGGCAGTGGCCGCGGATGTGGCTGGTCGATCCGCTCGACGGCACCCGCGAGTTCGTCAAGCGCAATGGCGAATTCACCGTCAACATCGCGCTGATCGAGGACGGGGTCGCGACCTACGGCGTGGTGCAAGCTCCCGTGACCGGCACGTTGTGGCATGGCGGAGCAGCCTCGGGTTCCTTCCGGCGAGTCGGTGGCGGTAACGATTGCATCGTGCATGTGCGGGCGCCCGCGCATCGCCCATTGCGGGTGGCCGCCAGCCGTTCGCACAGCGATCGGCGCACCGTCGAGTTCATCGAGCGGATGGGGGACGTGGAGCCGGTCGGACTGGGTTCCTCGCTGAAGTTCTGCGCCCTGGCCGACGGCGAGATCGATGTCTATCCCCGTTTCGGGCCGACCAGCGAATGGGATACCGCCGCCGCCCAGGCCGTGCTGGAAGGAGCGGGCGGCGGCGTGTTCGACCTGCAGGGAAGGCCCTTCCGCTACAACCGCCGCGACACCCTGCTCAATGGCGAGTTCATCGCCCTGGGCGACCTGTCGCTGCCCTGGAAAACCTGGGCGGGCCCGTGAGCCGGGCCTCCGAGCCAGCTGGCGACGGCGACATCCATTGCCTGCTGGAAATCATGGCGCGCCTGCGTGACCCACATCATGGCTGCCCGTGGGACCTGCAGCAGACGTTCGCCACGATTGCGCCCTACACGATCGAGGAGGCCTATGAGGTCGCGGATGCGATCGGTTGCGAGGATCCGGGCGCCATCAAGGAGGAGTTGGGCGACCTGCTGTTCCAGGTGGTGTTCCATGCCCGATTGGCACAGGAACAGGGTGCATTTGGATTCGCCGATGTGGTGGCGGCCATCAGTGACAAGATGGAGCGACGGCATCCGCACGTGTTCGGTGACGCGCCGGCCATGGAACTCGCCGCACAGGCGGCGTCCTGGGAAGCGCTCAAGCGTGACGAACGCGAGGCGGCGGGCGAGGGCGACACCTCGGCACTGGCGGGCATCGCCCGGGGTCTGCCCGAGTGGCAACGCGCGGTGAAGCTGCAGAGCCGCGCGGCGCGGGTCGGTTTCGACTGGCCCGGTCACGCACCGGTGATCGCCAAGTTGCACGAGGAGATCCGCGAGGTGGAGGCCGAGTTCGCCGCCCTCGAACACGGGTCCGATACGGCGGCCGCACAGGATCGGCTGGAGGATGAAATCGGCGACCTGCTGTTTGTCGCCGCCAATCTGGCGCGGCACGCGAAGGTCGATGTCGGCAGCGCGATGCGCCGTGCCAACCGCAAGTTCGAGCGGCGCTTCCGCGCCATGGAAGCGTTGGCGATAACTGAAGGACGGTCTCTGGAAGAATTGTCCCTGGATGCTCAGGACGCTTATTGGAATCGGGTCAAGGCGCAGGAATAGGCCTTTCGGTTCAGTGGATGCCCGTTGCCTGGTCAGGGGCGGGTCACGGCGCGAAACTCGAGGGTGCGCCTGCTGGATGATATTGGATGGGCGCCTGTTTTTTCCTCCAGTCGCGGTGGTTTTCTGGCGTGATCTGTAGCGTATTCGATGGATGATTCGCCACAAGCGTCGGGAGCGTCTGATAGGGCGCTCTTCACGGCGCGTCGACTCATTGGCCGTCAGTCTTCACAAAACTGAAGGGAGGGAATAATCATGCAGGGCACCCGGGATGGAGGTCTGGTCCTCATCATCGAGGACAACCGCAATATTTCCGAAATGGTCGGCGAGTATCTGGAAGGCAAAGGCTTCGAAGTGGACTTTGCCGCCGACGGCCTGGACGGCTACCGGCTCGCCGCCGAGAACAGCTATGACGTGATCGTGCTGGACCTCATGTTGCCGCGCCTGGACGGCATCGAGGTCTGCAGACGTTTGCGTGAGGAGGCCCGCAAGTCGACGCCGGTATTGATGCTTACCTCGCGCGACACGCTCGATGAGAAGCTCGCCGGCCTGTCCGTCGGTGCGGACGACTACCTGACCAAGCCGTTCGCCATCCAGGAACTGGAAGCCCGCCTGCGCGCACTGATCCGTCGCGACCGTCGCCAGGTGGGTGGCGAGGTGCTGAAGGTGGCCGACCTGGTGCTGGATCCCGCCAGCCTGCGGGTGACACGTGCCGGCACCGAGTTGCAGTTGTCGCCGATCGGGCTGCGCCTGCTGACGATCCTGATGCGTGAGTCCCCGCGCGTGGTCAGCCGGCAGGAAATCGAGCGCGAGATCTGGGGCAATGGCTTGCCAGATTCGGACACCTTGCGCAGCCACCTCTACAACCTGCGCAAGACCATCGACAAGCCGTTCGACAAGCAACTGCTGCATACGGTGCAATCGGCCGGCTACCGGGTGGCGGACATCTCGCAGCCACAGGAATGACATGACGTTACGGGTTTCCCCATGACCGAAGGCCTGCCGCGGCGGATCAAGCTCGCCTTCATCCTGCAGGCGCTGCTGGCCAGTGTCGTCATCACCGCCGGGGTAATGCTGACCGGCCTGATGGTGCGCCACAGCGTGCTTGATGAACGCCTGCAGCGCGAGGCCGAGATGTTCTGGACCGGCCGGGTCGCCAGTCCGGCCTATCCGTTGCCACAGACCTCGACGATGGTCGGCTACCTGTACCCACCGGCGCCCGGAGACCGCACCGCGCCGCGTTACCTGCGTGAGCTGGCGCCGGGCCGGTACCGGATCGCCATACCGGGCACGGCCATGCACGAGGATGTGCTGGTGGATCGCCGCCCGCAGGGGACGTTCTACCTGGTCTTCGAATCGGGACACATCGACCGGGCGATCGGCCTGACCGGACTGGTGTCATTGCTGCTGTCGCTGCTGGCCACCTATCTGGTGTCCTGGCTGACCTATCGCACGTCCAAGCGGCTGGTGGCGCCGGTCAGCTGGCTGGCCAATGTGGTCTCGCAATGGGACCCGCGCGATCCCGATGCCAGTGTGATCAAGCCGCACAACCTGCCCGCCGAAGCCGGCAGCGAGGTGCGTCGGCTGTCGCGGGCATTGGTCGGGTTGGCGGACCGGGTGGCGGATTTCGTCCAGCGCGAACGTGATTTCACCCGCGATGCCAGCCATGAGTTGCGTACGCCACTGACGGTGATCCGTGTCGCCACCGACATGATGCTCGCCGACCCGGACACTTCGCCGACGACCTTGCGCTCATTGGCGCGGGTGCAGCGCGCCGGACGCGACATGGAGGAAGTGATCGACGCCTTCCTGATCCTCGCGCGTGAAATGGACATCGCCCCGCAAAGCAGCGAGTTCGAGGTCCGCGACATCGTCCGCGACCAGGTTGCGCGGATCCGGCCGATGCTGGTCGACAAGCCGGTCGCGATCGAACTGATCGACAACGGTGCCCCGCACCTGTTCGGCCCGCCGCATGTGCTGGCGGTAATGGTGGGAAACCTGCTCAGCAACGCGGTCCATTTCACCGATCACGGCAGTATCGAGGTGCGCTTGTCACCGGACTCGATCGAAGTGCGAGACAGCGGTATCGGCATGGATGCGAGCACCCTGGCCAAGGCGTTCGAACCGTTCTATCGCGCCGATATCGCGCGCGAGGACGGCAGGGGCATGGGGCTTTCGATCACGCGTCGGCTGGGCGATCGGATGGGCTGGCCGGTCAGCCTGCAGAGCCTGCCCGGCGAGGGCACCACGGCGACGATCCGCTTCCTCGGCTGACAGCGCCGCGCACTTTGCAAATCGATCGGCGGGTCATGCTGGTCGTCTCGGTCTGGTTGCCCGTCCCGGCGTCAACCGAGTACGGCCCTGAGCGTTGACAATACCAATCCCCGAATCGACGACCCATTCCGATGAATGCAGCCGCCAAGCCCGTTTCCTCCTCCCGCCGCGTTTCAAGGTGGCAACGCCCCGTAGTGGCGGGCGTGATCGTCGTGGTGCTGGTCGCCATCGGCGGCTATGTCTGGCAGCAACGCAGCGCCGCATCGGCGGCGGGCAGCTACCGCACCGCGACGGTCGAGAAGGGCGACATCCGGGTCAGCATTTCCGCCACCGGCTCGCTCGGCGCCATTTCCACGGTGGACGTCGGCAGCCAGATTTCCGGGCTGGTGACCGAGGTGCTTGCCGACTTCAACGACACCGTCTCCAAGGGCCAGGTGATCGCGCGCATCGATCCGAGTACGTTCAATGCCCAGATCGTCCAGGGCAATGCGGCGATCAATGCCGCCAGGGCCGGGCTGGCCACCGCGCAGGCGAGCCTGCGCAATGCCGAGGCGGACTACCGGCGCAAGGCCGCGCTGGGGGCCACCCAGCTGGTGTCCGCCAGCGATGTGGATGTCGCCCGCGCTGCACGTGACCAGGCGCGTGCGCAGGTCGATTCGGCACAGGCGCAGATCACCCAGCAAATGGCCTCCACCCAGACCTCGCAACTCAACCTGGAACGCACCGTGATCCGTTCGCCGGTCAACGGCGTGGTGCTGACCCGTACCGTCGAGCCGGGCCAGACCGTGGCGGCAAGCCTGCAGGCGCCGGTGCTGTTCCAGATCGCCGAGGACCTGTCGAAGATGGAGATCGTGCTGGCGATCGACGAGGCCGACATCGGCCAGGTCAAGACCGGGCAATCGGTCTCGTTCGGCGTGGACGCGTTTTCCGACCGCCAGTTCCGCGGCACCGTGCAGCAGGTGCGTTTGTCGGCGACCAACACCAACAACGTGATCACCTATCCGGTGGTGGTGGCCGTGGACAACGTCGATCAGGTGCTGCTGCCGGGCATGACCGCCAACGCGGAAATCGAGGTCAGCCGTCGCGACGACGTATTGCGCGTGCCCAACGCGGCGCTGCGCTACAAACCGGCGGAAACCGATCTGGCCGCTGCGCCGACGCCGGCCACGCGTGGCGGAAGCCCGGCCGACGAGCTTCCCCGCATTGCC